>NZ_JBDGBK010000058.1:0-20216 GCF_040910045.1 Enterococcus sp. RTP21361st1_A6_RTP21361_211029
GCGGCAAAACAACTAGCAGAATTTCAGCAACCAGAGATTCGTGTGACCAACTTTGTAGGCGGCACGGATAAACAACGACAAATGGACCGCTTGCAAAACCAGCAGCCGCAGCTTGTTATCGGGACACCGGGACGAATTCTAGATATGATCAATGAACAAGCACTGGCTGTGCATACGGCACGAGCCTTTGTCATTGATGAAGCAGATATGACATTAGATATGGGCTTTTTGGAAGAAGTGGACCAAATTGCTAGTCGATTGCCGGAAAAACTGCAAATGTTAGTTTTCTCTGCAACGATTCCAGAAAAGCTGCGTCCATTTTTGAAAAAATATCTCGAAAATCCATTGATCGAAGAAATTCGTCCGAAAGCAGTCATCTCTGAATCCATTGAAAATTGGTTGATCTCAACTAAAGGAAAAGATAAGAATCAATTGGTTTATCAACTACTAACGACGGGACATCCTTATTTGGCGATTGTTTTTGCCAATACCAAATCCCGAGTGGATGAATTAACCGACTATCTGAAAGAAAAAGGGCTGAAAGTAGCCAAGATCCATGGCGATATCACACCGCGAGAACGCAAACGTGTGATGCGTCAGGTTCAAAATTTAGAGTATCAATATGTAGTCGCAACTGATTTAGCTGCTCGCGGGATTGACATCGAGGGAGTTTCGCATGTAATCAATGCTGAGATTCCGGCGGATTTGGATTTCTTTATTCATCGTGTGGGACGTACTGGACGTAATCAGTTAGCTGGAACAGCGATCACTTTGTATGATCCTAGTGACGAACAAGCCATTCAAGCAATCGAAGATTTAGGTGTAAAATTCCAACCAAAAGAAATCAAAAATGGGGAGATCGTTGCAACATATGATCGGAATCGTCGACAAAAACGTGAAAAATCAAGAGACGAATTAGACCCAACATTGATTGGGTTGGTCAAGAAGAAAAAGAAAAAAATCAAGCCTGGCTACAAGAAGAAAATTCAGTGGGCTGTTGATAAGAAAAACAAAGAGAAACGAAAGATCGAACGTCGTCAGTCGAATCGCTCTGCTCGCAAGAATAAAAAAAATTCCAGTATCTAATTTAAGGAACACCCATCGGCCAGGCAATGGCTATTGGGTGTTCCTTCGTTTTAGCAAAGATTTTTTTCCATTTTTACACAGAGGATTCCATCTTCTTCAAAAGGAGGAGAGAGGATCTCATAGCCGCATTTTTGATAAAAGCCGACTGCTGCAATTTCAGAAGACAAAACCGACCAGCAAAAGCCATTGGTGATCGCTTTTTGCTCATAGGCCGCTAACAACTGCCGTCCTATCCCTTGCTTTCGATAGTTTTTAGCCACGCAAAAGCGATCGGGCTGGATCGTTTGCGAATCCAACGATTGATAGCGAATAGTGGCAATTGGTACTTGGCCTTCTGCCAGTAGAAAATAATGGCAGAACTGATCTTTTTGATCAAATTCTAATTCAGGAGCGATTCCTTGTTCGTCGACAAAGACAGATCTTCTAAGTGCAAAAACAGCCTGCTGAATCCAGTCCTCCCGCCCAAAATAAAGCTGCATCATTTTTCCTCCCAATTCATGGTATACTCAATCTATATTGATTGTAGCAGATGAAAGGGGAAAGCTCGTGGATTTTTTCGAAGCATTGCAATGGACGAATTGGAAAAATTTGACTGCTGAAGTCAAAAGCCAAGTGTTTCAGCAAGTAGTCATGTACTTTGTCAGCCCATTGAAAGAAATTACAGATGTTCATTTTATTAAAACAAGCTATGCAGGAATCAAGTGTGAGACCTTTGAATTAACGATTGATGAGGAACCCTTCGTCTTTGTGCCTGGAAATTATGAAACAATTCTAGGCTGGGACTTGGGCATTCAGGGATTGCCGATAACCTGCTGGTCTAAAATGTGGCAAGAACCTCTCAGCCCTTCGCTCCGTCGCTTGATCGAAGGCTACGGATTGTCAAACGCTGAGGAGTGGGGAGATTTTGTAAATGAATCAATGAGCCCATTACGCAAAGCGACCATCCCACCCATGTTGGTGCAGAAAATGGCATTGCCAGCAGGTACTCGTTTGATTGGAGAACTAGATACAGTCACGGGAGAATTCCATGGTCATGTTGATCAATTTGAAACTTTTGGTTCCGAGATACGGCAGGCATTTCAGCAGCCGCGAAGTTTTGAAGAAAGTTTGCAGTGGGAAATGCCAAGAACAATCAGTGCCGAAAATCAGTACTTTGCGGAACTGCATCCAGTGTCTGGCAATTATCATGTATACACCCACCAACGAATGACCCAAAATGAATTGCAGCACTGGCTGGGACAGCAGGGATATGATTTGATGAATGAAGAACAGTGGGAATATGTAGTGGGCGCCGGGACCCGTCGTTTATTTCGTTGGGGCAATGAAAAACCCTGTGAGGATGGTGTCAAATTGACCAAAAAAGCATTGGCTGAGCCGAACATGTTTGGCTTGATTTATCCGTATGCCAATGGATGGGAGTTAACTGACAGTTCATTTCTAAAGATGGAAGATTGGCCAGAGTGCGGCAATCCATTACTGGATACATTGCCCTATGCTAGTTATTATCGGTCACGCAAAATGTTGCAAGCAAACCAGCAGTTGGACCCTGAAAAATACCGCTACCGAAAAGCAGTTATTATTGATCGAGAACGGATTTGAGGATTGACTTTTTGTGAACATTTCCTTATACTTTTAAAGACGAAGGACATGGTTGATTTGTTCATTCTTTACAGAAAGTTTTTCAAAGCTGAGAGAAAAACAAGAATCCTAATTGATCGCTCCCTTTGGTATCTGATTCAGTAGAAATGCTGACGCCTGCTCTGCGTTATCGAGTCTGAGAGGTAATGATCAACATCATTGCAAGTAAGGTGGTACCGCGTAGCTACGTCCTTGCTCTGCAGTGGTGTTTTTTTGTTTGACTACCCAGAAGCGAGTTCGTCGAATGAACAGATATCAGAGAGAAAGGTCACCAAAGAACAAAAGCATTCCTTGCTCCCAAGCGATTTTATCATTAGAAAGTAGGAAAACTATATGAAACACTTATCAAGTGCCGAAGTTCGTCAAATGTTTCTCGATTTCTTTCAATCAAAAGGACATTCGATCGAGCCTAGTGCATCACTCGTCCCTGTAAATGACCCAACATTGTTGTGGATCAACTCAGGTGTAGCAACATTGAAAAAATATTTTGACGGTACCGTTGTTCCAGAAAATCCGCGAATCACCAATGCACAAAAATCGATTCGGACCAACGATATCGAAAATGTTGGTAAGACAGCACGTCACCACACCATGTTTGAAATGTTAGGAAATTTTTCGATTGGTGATTACTTCAAAAATGAAGCAATCCATTGGGCATGGGAGTTTTTGACTTCTCCAGAATGGATGGCCTTTGATCCAGAAAAGCTTTATGTCACAGTGTATCCAAAAGACACAGAAGCAAAACGAATTTGGCGCGAAGAAATCGGGTTGACTCCAGAACACATCGTAGAGATCGAAGACAACTTCTGGGATATCGGTGCTGGACCTTGTGGACCAGATTCAGAGATTTTTTATGACCGCGGACCTGAGTTCAACGATGTCGCAGAAGATGATCCGGAGAATTATCCTGGCGGTGAAAATGAACGCTATTTGGAAATTTGGAATTTGGTCTTTTCAGAGTTCAATCATCAAGCAGATGGCACGTATGAACCATTACCACATAAAAACATTGATACGGGGATGGGGCTTGAACGGATGGTGTCGATCATCCAAAATGCACCAACCAACTTTGAAACAGATCTCTTTATGCCGATCATCGAAGCGGTTCAAGAATTGAGCGGCAATTTTGCATATGGTGAAAGCAAAGCAACAGATATTTCCTTCAAAGTGATCGCCGACCACATTCGCGCGCTTTCTTTTGCTATAGGCGATGGTGCACTACCGTCAAACGAAGGACGCGGATACGTGTTGCGCCGTTTGCTACGCCGCGCCGTCATGCATGGCAAGAAATTAGGTATCGATTCAGCCTTTTTATATAAACTTGTTCCGATCGTAGGAAAAATCATGGAGAGTTATTATCCGGAAGTATTGGCTCAACAAGCGTTTATCGAAAAAGTAATCCGTAATGAAGAAGAACGGTTCCATGAAACCATCAATGAAGGATTAGAGATCTTGAACCAAGTCATTGCTAAAGTGAAGGCAGATGGGCAAGAGACATTAGCAGGTGCCGATATCTTTAAGTTGTATGATACTTACGGATTCCCTGTTGAATTGACTGAAGAAGTCGCTCAAGATGAAGGGTTGAAAGTTGATCATGCCGGTTTTGAAAAAGAAATGGATGCACAGCGGGCACGGGCTCGTTCTGCTCGATCGACTGAGCTTTCTATGGGTGTTCAATCCGCTCTTTTGACTGATATCAAAGTCGAAAGCCGTTTTGTTGGCTACGAAAGCCTTGAAGCCAACAGCGAATTGTTAGTGATCATTCAAGAGGAACAATTGCTTGATACAGTAACCACTGGTGAAGCCAAACTGATCTTCAAAGAAACACCATTCTATGCAGAAATGGGTGGTCAAGTAGCGGATACTGGTACTGTTGTTGACCAATCTGGTGTTATCGTTGCTGAGATCACTGATGTAAAAAAAGCACCAAATGGCCAGTTTTTGCATACTGCGAAGGTAACTGGCAACTTGACGGAAGGGGCTTCTTATTTCTTGCAAGTTGATCAGCACCGTCGGAACAAAATCATCAAAAACCACACAGCCACTCATTTATTGCACAAAGCGTTGAAAGAAGTGCTAGGTAGCCATGCAAATCAAGCAGGTTCATTAGTTGCACCTGGACACTTGCGTTTTGACTTTAGTCATTTTGGCCAAGTGACTGCAGACGAATTAAGTCAGATGGAACAAATCGTCAATCAGAAAATTTGGGAAGCTTTGCCAGTCGTAACTATCGAAACCGACATCGATACGGCGAAGGGCATGGGGGCGATGGCTCTCTTTGGCGAAAAATACGGCCAGGATGTGCGTGTAGTCAATGTCGCAGATTGGTCTATCGAGCTTTGCGGTGGCACACATGTCGCCAATACAGAAGATATCGGTATTTTCAAAATTGTTTCTGAATCCGGGATTGGTGCTGGCGTTCGTCGGATTGAAGCAGTGACGAGTCAAGAAGCTTACGCATTGCTGCATGAAGGAGAAGCACAGCTAAAAGCCATTGCAGGGATCGTCAAATCGGCACAAATCAAAGATGTAGTCAGCAAAACAGAACAATTACAGCAACAACTGCGGGATCTGCAAAAAGAAAATCAAGCACTGGCGAGCAAACTAGCCAATCAACAAGCTGGCGATGTTTTCAAAGATGTCAAAGAAGTGAATGGGATTCGTTTTATTGCTGCAAAAGTAACTGTCAAAGATATGAATCAGTTACGCCAATTGGCAGACCAATGGAAACAAAAAGAATTATCGGATGTTTTAGTTCTTGCTACAGCCAACGATGGCAAAGTTAATCTGTTGGCTGCAATGACGCCACAGGCAAATGAGAAAGGCTTGAAAGCTGGAGATTTGATCAAGCACATCGCACCGAAAGTCGGCGGCGGTGGCGGCGGACGTCCAGATATGGCACAAGCCGGTGGGAAGCAACCAGAAGGAATCGACGCTGCATTGACTGAAGTAGCCAATTGGTTAGCCGCAAACTGATTCTTTAACAGCAAATCATAAAAAAATGTATAACATCAAGAAATATCCGAACTGGAATTGTGTGTCAGAGAGCTGCCGCGTCTTTTTATAAGACGTTCGGTAGAGGATCGAAACGCGATTCCTTCGGGTATTTTTTCTGTTTTTGCAGAAATTGGATTTTATTAAAGAGAAATTTTGGAATAGCTGAAGCATTCATTTTTAGAAAAATACGTTTTTTACATGCTTTTAGTTGTTTTACTGATTTCATTCGGGGTAAAATAAGAAAGACGAATTTACGCTTGGAGGGAATGTTATGCTGCGCTTCTTTTTAAAGCGAATGAAAGGAAACGCAACTGATCGCACCATGATCGGTAAACTTGCGGGCTATCTGGGATTGCTCTCAAATGCACTTCTTTTTGTCGCAAAGTTTCTGATTGGACTGTCGGCACAATCGGTCTCGATCATGGCAGATGCTATCAATAGTCTGTCTGACACCGCCTCCTCCTTTTTGACATTGATCGGTTTTCGGATTGCTGCCAAGCCGGCGGATAGGGAGCATCCCTACGGCCATGAACGGTTTGAATACATTAGCGGTTTTGTGGTTTCTTTACTGATCACATTTGTTGGTTTTCAGTTTCTAAAAAATGCCTTTGAAAAAATCATTGCTCCTGAACCGATCCGTTTATCACCATGGTTGTTTATTGTGCTGATCTTGTCAATCGGATTAAAGCTTTGGCAAGGTCTCATGTACCGTCAATTGGCGAAGAAAATTGACTCTGCAACCTTACAAGCTAGCGGACAAGATAGTTTTAATGATGTACTCACAACAGTTGCGGTCTTGCTCTCTGCATTGATTGAATGGGGAACCGGTTGGCGGGTGGATGGGTATATTGGCTTGCTGATCGCGCTATACATTTTATTTAGTGGTATCATGATGATCCGTACCTTTATCAATGAACTGCTAGGTGCACGTCCGACAGAAGCTGAAATCCGTGAGATGGAGGATCGACTAGATCGTTATCCAACAATATTGGGGTACCATGATCTGCTCGTTCATAACTATGGTCCCAAGAATCGTTTTGCTAGTGTTCATATTGAAGTCAATGAAAGCTGGAGTTTGTCACAAGCCCATGAAGTAATTGATGCGATCGAACATGATTTTCAAAGGAACCTTCAAGTTGAATTGGTTTGTCATCTTGATCCTGTCCCTATCCAAAATAAACAGTACCGGCAGTTGCGGGAAAAAGTCAGACAAATCGTTGAGACGATTGATCCAGAGTTAAGGATGCACGACTTTCGGATTCACGAAAAACAGTTTGCTTTTGATTTGGTGATCCCAAAGCAAAGAAATTACACAGATCGTGAACTGCAAGATAAAATTTATCAAAAGATTACGCATGAAATCGGCACGTATGAGGTGGCGATCACGTTTGATCATACTTATTTGTTGTAGGAGGAAAATATGATAAAAATGGATATGAGTGTGGTTTCGACCGTCTTTTTGGCGTTGCTGTTTGTCAATACAGTTGCGGCATTTATTACTGTCTTTCGTAAACCGCGATCAATTGCAAGTGTTTTTGCCTGGATGATGACATTAGTCTTTATCCCGGGTTTTGGGTTTTTGTTGTATTTGTTTTGTGGTCGAGGAATCGACGGAGAAATCATTTATAAATTCAGTGAGCACCATCAAAGCAGGATCAATGAATTAAATCAAATCATCAAAGTCCACAATTATTTCTTTCCAGAGCATCCATACTCAGATGACAACCATCTATTGGAACGGTATTTTAAAAATTTAGATGAATCCCCTTTGACAAAAGGCAATCAGGTACAATTTTATACGGACGGCAAGGAAAAATTTGCTGCCTTATTTTCAGATATGCAAAATGCTGAAGACAATATTCATGTGGAATACTATTCTTTTTTTAATGATGAAATTGGTGGGCAGTTTCTTGATGTCCTAATTGAAAAAGCCAAGCAAGGAGTAGAAGTTCGACTAATATTCGATCCATGGGGTTCTCCCAAAGCAAATCGTAAATTCTTTCAGCCATTAATGGACGCTGGCGGAAAGGTCGTGCCCTTTATTACTTCAAAAAATTTGATTCGCAATACACGTTTGAATTACCATTTGCATCGCAAAATCGTGGTGATTGATGGCCAAATTGGCTGGACCGGCGGGTTTAATGTAGGGGATCAATATTTAGGTAAAAAAGCAAAATTTGGTTATTGGCGGGATACACATGCGCGAATCGTTGGAACTGCTAGTTTTACCTTACAGGAAATCTTTATCCGCGATTGGAATGCCTCGATTAGAAATGAAGCAGATCAACTGGAATATGAAGATCGCTATTTCATTTTACCGCCTAAAGAAGAGGCAGGTCATGTCGATATGCAAATCGTGGCCGACGGACCTGAGACGGAAACGCAGATTCTTAAAGGCGGCTTCGTCAAGATGATTTTGGCGGCTGAAAAATCGATTTGGATCCAAACCCCTTATCTGATTCCTGACGACAGTATGATGAATGCCTTGGAGATCGCCATCCACTCAGGTGTAGATGTTCGAATCATGATTCCCTGCATGCCGGATCATCCATTTATCTATCGAGCGACCCAACACTATGCCAACTATTTACATCGCCGGGGAGCGAAAATCTATATCTATGAGAATGGATTTTTACATGCCAAAACTGTTATGATGGATGATACCATCTGCTCGTTTGGAACGACAAATCAGGACATTCGCAGTTATGCGTTGAATTTTGAAGTCAATGCATTCGTTTATGATCAAGAAGTCACGGCGCAATTAAAAACGATTTTTGAAGAGGATATGCTGCAGTCCACTTTATTGACAGATGAAATGCTGGCTAAACAATCTTACTGGTTGCGTTTCAAGCAAAACTTTTCTCGTTTGTTATCGCCGATCTTGTAATTTTAAAGCCTTAGCTAACCCTTGACGGGCCAGATGGTCGGCACCTTTGTTTTGAGATTCGGGAATCCATTGGACAATCAGTAAAGTGAAATAGGGCAGCAACTCTTGGATTTCCTCTAAATACTTCCGAAAATCGGGGTTGTTCGTATCATTTTTGTCGATTGTTTGAGCGACGACTTTACTGTCTGTATAAAGCATGATCGTCTGGTCTTGCCATTCTTTCGTTAAGAGAAATTCAAGAGCATGATGCATCGCAGCAAATTCTGCTTGGTGATTTGTGAGCGTGGGTAGTACAAAGGCATGCTGTTCATGCAGGTCTTCCCCTACAATCAACAGACCGCCGCCACTAGGTCCAGGGTTTCCTTTGGTTGAAGCATCGAGATACACTTTTAGCATGAGTTGACTCCTTCTGTTATGATGGATATAAGTATACTAGAAATTGATCGCGTGAGGAAATTATTTATGAAACGTAACTATTTTTGGCAACCAGAACCAGCCACCGCAATTATCTATTGGTCCAGTTCACTGATCGTTTTGTTTTACAGCTTGATTTTGGCACTGGAAAATACTCGCCCTTATTGGAAAAGCAATCTTGTGTTGGGGATTTTTCTATTTCTTGTCTGGTTAGGATTGCAGCGCCGCCTTTATTTGACGGAGAAGACCATCAAAATCACCTATGCCCGCTTTTGGAAACGAGTAGTTATTCCTCTCGAGAAAATCCAAGCCATTGGGATAGAGAATCATCATTTGAGAATCGTGACCAATGAAAGAAGCGATACGTTTGTAATGCGTAAAAAAGATCTTGAAGTATTACAGACACACTTTGTTAATCTAGTGCCTATTCTTGAAAGACAAGAGTCAGAAAAATAATTCTGGCTCTTTTTTTATTCCAGTGAAAAACAGGGTTTCAATCTTCATGAAAAACGGTATAATAGAAATAGGACAAACAAATATGAAAGAATAAGGGATAATAGTTCGGGAATAGAGGGTTACTGATGAAAAAAGATATCGAAATTGCACAAGAAGCAACAATTAAACCGATTATTGACATTGCAGCAACTATCGGATTACAAGCAGAAGATCTAGAACAATATGGGAAGTATAAAGCAAAAATCGATTGGCCAGCAATCAAGGAAATCGCGAAACGTCCCACCGGCAAGTTGATCTTAGTTACAGCGATTAACCCAACCCCTGCGGGAGAAGGAAAGTCGACAGTCACGATTGGATTGGCAGATGGCTTAAACCGTATTGGAAAACAAACCGTGATTGCTTTACGAGAACCATCATTAGGTCCAGTCATGGGGATCAAGGGTGGTGCGACTGGCGGAGGCAGAGCGCAAGTCTTGCCGATGGAGGACATCAATCTTCATTTTACCGGGGACATGCACGCAATCACTGCTGCGAATAATGCATTATCTGCGTTGGTGGACAATCATATCCAACAAGGAAATGAATTAGGGATCGACCCGCGACGGATCATTTGGAAACGTGTCGTGGATTTGAATGATCGCGCATTAAGACAAGTGATCGTCGGACTGGGCGGACCACTGCAAGGAGTACCTAGAGAAGATGGCTTTGATATCACCGTTGCTAGTGAGATTATGGCTATTTTGTGTCTAGCAACGAATTTGGATAATTTGAAAGAGCGATTGAGCAATATTTTGATTGGTTATACGTATGATAAACAACCTATCTACGTCAAGGATTTGCAGGTTCAGGGGGCATTAGCTTTATTGTTGAAAGATGCCTTGAAACCAAATTTGGTTCAAACCATCGAAGGAACGCCTGCGTTGATTCATGGGGGACCTTTTGCCAACATCGCCCATGGCTGTAATAGTGTCATTGCAACTGAAACAGCTCTCCATTTAGGAGAATACACGGTTACTGAAGCGGGGTTCGGCGCAGATCTCGGGGCAGAGAAGTTTTTGGATATTAAAACACCCAATCTCTCTAAAGCACCAGACGCTGTCGTAGTGGTCGCAACGATTCGCGCCTTAAAAATGCACGGCGGGATAGATAAAGAACATTTAAAAGAAGAAAATGTAGCGGCTTTAGTCGCAGGTTTTGCCAACTTGAAACGTCACGTGAGAAACATGCAAAATTATCAATTGCCAGTTGTTGTTGCAATCAATGAATTTGTCACTGATACCGAAGCTGAGATCCAAATGTTGGAGCAATGCTGCAAGGAAATTGGTGTACCAATCGCTCGGACGCAAGTTTGGGAGAAAGGTGGCGCAGGGGGGGAACTTTTGGCGCAGCAAGTCGTCACTGCCATTGATGAACAACCCGGCAATTATCGTAGGCTTTAACAAAATGAGGAGAGCCTTCCTGATAAAGCTGCCAAGATCGTCAAAGAGATTTATGGCGGATCAAATGTGGTCTTCTCAAGTGTGGCACAGCGCCAATTGAACGTCTTCAAAAAAAATGGCTGGCATCAATTGCCGATTTGTATGGCAAAAACACAGTACTCTTTTAGTGATGATCCGCAGCTTTTAGGCGCACCGGCTGATTTTTCGATTACGATCCGTGAATTTGTACCAAAACTAGGCGCTGGTTTTATTGTTGCCTTGACCGGTACTGTTATGACAATGCCTGGACTGCCTAAGAAACCAGCAGCATTGAATATGGATGTCGATGCAGACGGCAATGTATCTGGCCTTTTTTAATCTTATTTTCTCTCCGCATCTGCGAATACTGGATGAAGAAATAGGTTCTCGAAGGCTCCAGTAATAGTTCAGTCAATTTCTTATAACGCACCACACTTACAGGTCACTATTGATTCTGTAAGTGTGGTGTGTTGTTTGCGAGCGATTCGTCGTCTTTCAGTAGGTTTTGTTTGGTTCGTTTTTTGTTGACGCTGTACATAGGCTGCGAGATTCGGAAGAGAATAAAACCTCCCTTTTTCTTCTGACTTTCAAAAATTGGAAGAAATAATTGAAGAGGCTGCGAGGATATTTGATTTTTTGCGAAGTTTTCTAAAAGTCTCCCATAGTTATCTCCAGCATTCCTATTTATCCGTCGCTCTTAGAAACATTAGAAACGAAAGTAGGAAACGGGAAGGGGAAAGTGTTATCAAGCTCTTTTAAACGAGAGACTATAAAAAGAATGGTTTTAAAAAGAGGGCTATAAAAGTCGCTCGTTTTTATCTTATGATTTGCCGCTTTTGGGTTTTCAATCTATTAAAAGACTGAAAGTTAAATATTAGCAAGAGGCAAGAGACGTGTCTTTTGTTATAATATAATCAGTAGTGCATTTAAAAGACTGTTTTCTTTCTAAGAAAATTAAAGTATACTGATAAAATTGGAGCGTATAAAACGATGAAACGTAAAATCATACGAAATACCGGCTTTTATGCAATGGGGAGTCCGCTGGATTTGCTAGTGGATGGTCAGAAAGTCGCCAGAATCAATCATCAAGAAACCGTCGAGCTGAATCTCAATTCTGACAACCGATTGTCTGTCCGATTTTCCATCCTAAAAAGCAAAGAAATTGCGTTGCCTGATTTACACGCAGAAACTCCATTAGAAATAAAAATGAATCCGCGACTGATTTCTTTTTATGTGCTGTTTTATATTGGTCTGTTTCTAATGATCGCGTTTTTAACTCGCAGTGGACAGTTGTCCATTATCCTTTCGGGTATCTTTCTTTATTTAGCAGGTTATCTATGTTTAGGTCTTTATTATAGCAAACAAGCGTATGTAATTGAGGAGGCAACAAATGGCTAGCGGAGCAGATATTTTTTTGAGTAGTTTCAATCGAATCGAAAAACAATTGAGAGACGATTTGGGTAATCCTCGTAACATGGGTTTTTCAGAGATGGTTCGCCGTCTTTCAAAACAGAAGCAAGGAGACATCAAAAAATACGAAGAAGATTTATTGCAGATGGCCCAATTGCGGAACGCCATCGTTCATGAAAAAATCGGTGAAAATTTTGTGATCGCCGAGCCAAATCAATGGGTAGTGACACGAATCCAACAAATCGAACAGGCCTTGTTGCAGCCTGAAACGGTCTTACCTAAGTTTGGTAAAAAAGTGACCGGTTTTGAAAAAACGTTGGCGCTGAAAGAAATCTTGAAGATCGTCGCTCAAAAGCGGTTTTCACAATTTCCACTCTATGACAAAGGACGTTTTGTTGGGTTGATCACTTTACGTATGTTAGGATACTGGTTTGCTCAAGAAAGTCTAAAAGGAGAGATCCGATTAGAAGGGCGTAAAGCAGAAGACTTGTTGATCAAAGACGGTAAAGAGTCCAATTATCAGTTTGTACCCGCAACAACAACGGTCACTGAAGTAGAAGACCTGTTCCATAAAAATGCTTTACTTGAAGCGGTATTAATCACAAAAAATGGCGATCCTAATGGAAATTTATTAGGCATCGTTCGTCCGCGGGATATTTTTAACGAAGAAAGTGTGGAAAAAAAATGATAGCTTTGTTTTTTTTACTAAGTGCCATAATTGTTGGACTTGATCAGTGGTTGAAGTTTTGGATCGTCAGCAATTTTGAATTAGGTGATGTTCAAACGTTGATCGACCATGTCTTTTCACTAACTTATATTCGGAATACCGGTGCCGCATGGAGTATCTTAGAAGGGAAGATGACCTTCTTTACGATCATCACGGTTGCTGCTGTTATTGTTGTAACTTATTTATTGATCCGTCATCGTAAAAGCAGTATATGGTTTCGATTGGGACTATCCTTTATCTTAGCCGGAGCGATCGGAAATTTTATCGATCGCTTGCGTTTGGGGTACGTCGTGGATATGTTTCAGCTAGATTTTATCAATTTTCCGATTTTTAATATTGCAGACATGTCGTTAGTGATCGGCGTGTTATTGATTTTTATCTATGCGTTAGTTGATGATGAAGTGAAGGGAAAATAAATGAATAATCAAATTGAAGTAGTAATCCATGAAGAAAAAGGGCGTGTCGATAAAGTATTGGCAGATCGTCTAGAAGCGAGCCGTTCGCAAATTCAACAATGGTTGAAAGAAGGTGCGGTCACCTGTCAAGGGGATCCAATTCGTGCAAATTACAAAGTAAAAGCTGGTGACCAGTTAGTGATTCAAGTACCAGAACCAGAGTCCCTAGATCTGGAACCTGAAGATATTCCTTTGACGATCGTGTATCAAGACCAAGATGTTGCCGTGATCAATAAACCGCAAGGAATGGTCGTTCATCCTTCGGCAGGGCATCCTAACGGAACGCTGGTCAATGCATTGTTGTATCATATGACCGATTTATCTTCAATCAATGATGTTGTACGACCAGGAATTGTTCATCGTATCGACAAGGATACGTCAGGGCTATTGATGATTGCCAAAAATGATCATGCCCATGAAGCGTTAGCCAAACAGTTGAAAGACAAAACTTCTTTACGGAAGTATGTTGCGCTGGTCCATGGGAATATTTCTCACGAAAAAGGCACGATCAATGCACCGATTGGCCGTTCTAAAGTGAATCGCAAGATGCAAGCAGTGCAAGAAGATGGTAAGCCAGCTGTGACACATTTTACAGTTTTGGAACGTTTTGATCAATTTACTTTAGTCGAATTACAGTTGGAAACGGGTCGGACCCATCAAATTCGGGTCCACATGCAATACATTGGCTTTCCATTAGCCGGCGATCCTGTATATGGCCCTAAAAAGACTTTGAAAGGCAATGGCCAATTTCTTCACGCCAAACTGTTAGGATTTACCCATCCGACAACTGGAGAATCAATGGTTTTTGAAGCGCCATTACCCGAACTTTTTGAGGAAACCTTAAAAAAATTGCGAAAAAATGATTGATTTTTTTTTCAAAGAACTGTATAGTGTGTGTAACAAATAAATAGCTCCTTTAAGTGTAGTCCCGTGAGGCTAAGAAGGAAATGAGCAAGTAGACGACTCCCGCGTTGGAGCATCGAAAACTTGCTGGATGATTGCGCATATTCTGGATCGCTGTATACAGCGCCAGAAAGTATGATCGGAAAACATAACTCCTGCCTCACTAGGCAGGAGTTTTTTTATGTTCAAAATTAGGAGGGAACGAAATGCCAACCAAAGAAGTAGTAGATGCAGTAACAATGAAACGAGCATTGACCAGAATCACTTATGAAATCATCGAACGCAACCGAGGGATTGATGACCTAGTCTTAGTAGGAATCAAGACTAGGGGAATCTATATCGCACAACGAATTGCTGAACGCTTGAAACAATTGGAAGGAGTAGAAGTCCCCGTTGGTGAACTGGATATCACATTGTATCGAGACGATAAAAAAACAGATGAAGATCCTGAGATCCATTCTTCTGACATTCCAACAGCAATCGATGGCAAAGAAGTCATCTTGATCGATGATGTGTTGTTTACAGGGCGCACCATCCGGGCAGCATTAGATGCCATCATGGATTTCGGTCGTCCTCGCCGGATTTCACTAGCCGTACTAGTCGATCGGGGGCATCGAGAATTACCGATTCGGGCAGATTTTGTAGGGAAAAATATTCCAACGGCATTAAGCGAACAAATCATTGTTGAAATGGAAGAATCTGACGGTTCTGATCGAATCATGATCAATAAAGAAAACGAGTAGGAAGAAGAGTGACAGACACATGGAAAAGCAAGAATTTCGCAATACCGATGTGGTATTAGATATCAATGATCGCCCAAAGGCATTGCCTTGGTTAGGCTTAAGTCTTCAACATTTATTCACGATGTTCGGAGCAACTGTTTTAGTACCGATCCTAGTTGGGATCAACCCAAGTATCGCTTTAGTAAGTTCCGGTTTGGGGACACTTGTTTACCTCGTTACGACGAAAGGAAAGATTCCCGCATACTTAGGGAGCAGCTTTGCTTTTATCGCTGCAATGCAAATGTTGATGAAATCAGACGGCTACCCGGCAATCGCCCAAGGAGCTGTTACAACAGGACTGGTTTACATCATCGTTTCTCTGATCATCAAAAAGATTGGTGCTGCATGGCTGGATAAAATTTTGCCGCCGATCGTCGTAGGGCCTGTGATCATGGTTATCGGGTTAGGACTAGCTGCTAATGCCGCTCAAAACGCAATGTACAATGGGGACATCTATGATTTTAAATTTATCTTAGTTGCATTGGTTACATTGGGATTGACGATTTTCTTCAACATGTTTTTGCGAGGGTTTCTTGGCTTGATCCCCATCTTACTAGGGATCATTGGTGGTTACTTAGTAGCTTTAGCTGCTGGGATCGTAGATGTGCAGCCAATCATTGATGCTGCTTGGTTCTCATTACCAAGCTTCGAAATTCCCTTTGTTCAATACAAGCCAACGCTACATTTGAATGCGATCACGACGATGGCGCCTATCGCTTTTGTCACGATGACAGAACATATTGGCCATTTGATGGTTTTGAATAAACTAACAAAGCGTAACTTTTTTGAAGAACCAGGATTAAACAAAACATTGATGGGAGACGGCTTTGCGCAAATCGTTGCCGGATTCGTTGGAGGACCCCCTGTGACAAGTTATGGTGAAAACATTGGTGTCTTGGCCATTACGAGAGTGCACAGTGTCTTTGTTATCGGTGGTGCGGCTGTCTTGGCTGTCTTGTTAGGCTTTGTCGGAAAATTGAGTGCCTTGATCTTGAGTATCCCAAATCCGGTCATTTCTGGAATCAGCTTCCTATTGTTCGGTGTCATTGCTGCAAGCGGGATGAAAATCTTGATCGACAATAAAATCAATTTTGACCGCAAAAAGAATTTGATCATTGCTTCTGTGATTCTGGTGATCGGAATCGGCGGCCTTGTCTTTACGGTCGGAACATTCACCTTATCAGCCATGGCATTAGCAACTGTCTTAGGAATCATTTTAAATCTAATTTTGCCAGAAACATCACGCAGTGAAGAACAATAGCTAGCAGTCAACTAAAAGGGAAAAACTAGGAGGTATTATTCATGATCATCCAATCAGAAAGAATCAGTTTAAAGCATCTTTTGACCGTTGAAGCATTAACAGATCGAGAAGTGATGGGGCTTATCCGCAGAGGGCAGGAATTTAAAAGAGGGGCCAAATGGATGCCGAAAAAAGAACAATACTTTGCTACGAACCTTTTCTTTGAAAATAGTACCAGAACCCACAAAAGTTTTGATGTAGCCGAAAAGAAATTAGGTCTTGAAGTGATTGAATTTGACTCCTCAACGAGTTCTGTGCAAAAGGGCGAAACCCTTTATGATACCGTGCTGACAATGTCAGCTCTTGGCGTGGATGTCGCTGTAATCCGCCACGGAGACGAGAATTATTATGACGAGCTGATCCAAAGTAAAACGATCCAATGCAGCATCATCAATGGAGGCGATGGCAGCGGACAGCATCCTACGCAATGCTTATTAGACTTGATGACGATCTATGAAGAATTTGGCCACTTTGATCAACTGAAAGTAGCGATCGTCGGAGACATCACCCATTCCCGTGTCGCCAAATCAAATATGCAAATGCTCAAACGATTAGGCGCCAAAGTGTATTTTTCTGGCCCGCCACAATGGTATGACAATGAATTTGAAGTGTATGGACACTGGTTGCCTCTAGATGAATTAGTGAATCAAGTCGATGTGATGATGATGCTTCGGGTCCAACACGAACGCCATGATGGCTCAGAAAGTTTCTCAAAAGAGGCTTACTTACGGGATTATGGATTGACAGTGGAACGTGCAGCAAAAATGCAAGACCATGCCATCATCATGCATCCAGCTCCAGTCAATCGTGATGTTGAGCTGGCAGATCCATTAGTTGAAGGGCTGCGTTCAAGAATTGTCACGCAAATGACGAATGGCGTGTTTGTCCGGATGGCAATTTTAGAAGCGGTATTGAATGGCAAAGCTTAATTATAAGAAACGCGACCAATAGAGATAGAGGAGGAAGCAACATGAAAACACTCATTAAGAACGGTAAGATCATCGCTGACGGTGATCATTGTATCCCTGCAGAAATTTGGATCGAAGATGGTATCATCCAAGCGATCGGAACGACTTTTTCAGAAACAGGGTTCGATCAAGTGATCGATGCAAAGCAACAACTGATCACTCCAGGATTAGTGGATGTTCATGTTCACTTCAGAGAGCCAGGATTTGAATACAAAGAAACGATCAAAACAGGAAGTATGGCAGCCGCTCGTGGCGGTTTCACTACTGTTTGTGCCATGCCAAATTTAAATCCTGTGCCAGATACCGCAGAAAAATTACAACAAGTCTACCAACGTATCCAAGAAGACGCCGTGGTTCATGTTTTGCAGTATGCACCGATCACAGAAGAATTACGTAGTGAAGTTTTAACGGATCAAAAAGCATTGAAAGAAGCCGGCGCTTTTGCATTCACCAATGATGGCGTTGGCGTCCAAACTGCTGGTACGATGTACTTGGCGATGAAAGAAGCGGCCAAAAACCAGATGGCATTAGTGGCGCATACAGAAGATGACTCTCTGTTATTTGGCGGTGTGATGCATGCGGGTAAGAGAGCAGCAGAATTAGGCTTACCGGGGATTCTTAGTGCTACAGAAGCATCACAAATTGCCCGGGATGTACTGCTGGCAGAAGAAACCGGGGCCCATTACCATGTCTGCCATGTTTCGACAAAAGAAAGTGTGCGGGTCATACGTGAAGCTAAACAAGCAGGAATCCATGTGACGGCAGAAGTTTCCCCCCATCACTTGCTTTTGATCGATGAAGATATCCCTGGCGATGAAGGATTTTGGAAAATGAATCCGCCGCTTAGAGGTAGAGCAGATCGCGAGGCATTGATCGAAGGATTACTGGATGGGACGATCGATTGTATCGCAACAGACCACGCGCCACATGGCTATGACGAAAAAATGCAAAGTTTTTTAAAAGCACCATTTGGAATCGTCGGTTCAGAATATGCTTTTCAATTGATTTATACGCATTTTGTCAAAACGGGCCGCTTTACACTCCAACAAGCGGTGGCTTGGATGACCGAGAAACCTGCTGAAATCTTTGGATTGAAAGCTGGCAGATTAATGGTGGGAGCTCCGGCAGATCTCGCGATTTTTGATCTAGAGACAGCTTATACTGTCGATTCGGATCAATTTCTTTCAAAAGGAAAAAGCACACCATTTAATAACTGGCCATTATATGGGGATACCACCCATACATTGGTCAATGGAAAATTAGTTTGGCAAAAAGGTAGGGGGATTTTATGAAACGCTGGTTGATTTTGGAAGATGGCACATTATTTGAAGGTGAGGGATTTGGCGCAGAGATCAATGTCTATGGCGAGATTGTCTTTACCACTAGTATGACAGGGTATCAAGAAACCATTACGGATCAAAGTTTCAACGGTCAGATCATCACCTTTACCTACCCAATGGTGGGAAATTACGGTGTTAATCGCGATGACTATGAATCAATCGCTCCCACTTGTAAAGGTGTTGTAGTGAAAGAACATGCTCGTGTAGCCAGCAACTGGCGGAAACAATTGACCTTAGACGAATTTCTAAAGCGCAAAAACATTCCGGGAATCGCAGGAATCGATACTCGGGCTTTGACTCGTAAAATCCGCCAATTTGGAACGATGAAAGCTAGTATTGTGGATGCCAATGATGAATTTGCTCATGCCTTTGATCAATTGAAAGCAGCCGTTTTGCCCACCAATCAAGTGGCACAAGTTTCAACTTCAAAGCCTTATCCAAGTCCAGGAACAGGACGAAATATCGTCGTGATCGATTTTGGCTTGAAACACAGCATTCTAAGAGAACTTTCTCAACGAAATTGTAATCTGACGATTTTACCCTACAATACCACCGCACAGGAAATTTTGGATCTCGCGCCAGATGGTGTCATGCTGACCAACGGACCTGGTGATCCGAAAAGCCTCCCTGAAGCCATCAAAATGATTCAAGAAATCCAAGGAAAAGTACCGATTTTCGGTATCTGTTTAGGACATCAGTTGTTTGCTTTAGCTAATGGCGCTGATACTTACAAAATGAAATTCGGTCACCGAGGATTGAACCATCCCGTTCGAGAAATCGCTACAGGAAGAATTGATTTCACCTCACAAAATCACGGTTTTGCAGTAGCAGAAGCATCGATTGATCAAGAGAAACTGATCATCACTCATGTAGAAGTCAATGATGGAACCATTGAAGGTGTCCGTCATCGTCGCTACCCAGCATTTAGTGTTCAGTATCATCCAGATGCTGCACCGGGACCTCATGATGGCGTACATTTGTTTGATGAATTTTTAGAAATGATCGATGCATGGAAGGAGCAGAACTAAATGCCAAAACGTACAGATATTAAGAAAATCATGGTTATCGGTTCTGGACCGATCATTATTGGCCAAGCAGCCGAATTTGACTATGCAGGAACGCAAGCCTGCTTAGCGTTGCGAGAAGAAGGCTATGAAGTTGTGCTGGTCAACTCGAACCCTGCAACGATCATGACCGATAAAGAAATTGCCGACAAAGTCTATATTGAACCAATCACTTTCGAATTTGTCTCCCGGATTTTAAGAAAAGAACGTCCGGATGCGATCTTGCCAACATTAGGCGGTCAAACCGGCTTGAATATGGCAATGGAATTAGCCAATTCCGGCATCTTGGATGAGATGGAAATCGAGTTGTTAGGAACCAAATTAGCAGCGAT
>NZ_JBDGBK010000059.1:0-19113 GCF_040910045.1 Enterococcus sp. RTP21361st1_A6_RTP21361_211029
TTTGCCATCTTCGGACACGTCCTTTTCTTAGTAGTTAGATTCTACCAAATCGTGTCCATGAAATCATCCTAACATCAAAGTTATCTTTTTCTTTAAATGAGCCAGAGGTATTTGCTTGTTTCACCCATTTATCAAAAGTAGACGGGGTTAAATCATACTCTCTGATAATATCGGTTCTCTTTTTCCCTGACGCATATAACTGAACCATTTGATTTTTAAACTCTTTAGTAAACGTTCGACGTGGTTTTCTTTCTGACATTAACAATTCCTCCAGTGTGTTTTCTTATATTTTACACACCTTATTTTTATTGTCTAGTTCAGTGTAACCTATCCAGGCTACAATTAACTAGACAGAAAAATTAAGGTGTGTAGACTAGAAGAAAACATACCAGGAGGAATTTTTATGTCTAAGAGAACACGAAGAACTTTTTCACAAGAATTCAAGCAACAAATCGTCAATCTTTACTTAGCTGGAAAGCCACGTGTAGAAATCATTCGAGAATATGAACTAACGGCTTCAGCATTTGACAAATGGCTAAAGCAATCTAAAACGAGTGGTTCATTCAAAGAAAAAGATAATCTTACGCCTGAACAAAAAGAATTGTTAGAACTACGTAAAAGAAACCAGCAATTAGAAATGGAAAATGATATTTTAAAGCAAGCAGCGCTGATATTCGGACGAAGAGACAAGTAATCGATGCGAATAAGCATCTTTACCCTATATCAGCGATGTGCAGAATATTAGTTCTATCACGTCAGTCCTATTATTATCAATCAAAACCAAAGAAAGACGAATCAGAACTTGAAGAAGTAGTCGCTGAAGAATTTATCCGCAGCCGAAAGGCCTACGGCTCAAGAAAAATAAAAAAAGCCTTATCAAAACGAGGCATTCAGATCAGCCGACGAAAAATTAGTAGAATCATGAAAAATAGAGGATTAAAATCGAGCTATACTGTTGCTTATTTTAAAGTACATCATTCTACTTGCAATGAAGCCAAAACGACAAACGTATTGAATCGTAAATTCTTAAGAGACAACCCATTAGAAGCGATCGTAACAGACTTGACTTATGTACGAGTCGGGAAAAAATGGAATTATGTCTGTTTCATTTTGGATCTGTTCAATCGAGAAATTCTCGGCTATTCTTGTGGAGAACATAAAGATGCCGTTCTAGTAAAAAAAGCATTTAGCCGTATCAAACAACCTCTGACAGAGGTTGAGATTTTTCATACTGATCGTGGAAAAGAGTTTGATAACCAGCTATTGATGAATTATTAACAACTTTTGACATCAATCGATCATTGAGTCATAAAGGCTGTCCTTTTGATAATGCCGTAGCTGAATCAACTTATAAGTCGTTGAAAGTAGAATTTGTCTATCAATACACATTTGAAACCTTACAACAATTGGATTTGGAGTTATTTGACTATGTCAATTGGTGGAACCACCTTCGGTTGCACGGTACACTTGGCTACGAGACACCGGTTGGTTACCGTAACCAGAGATTGGCGCAGTGAATCCTTGATAATGAGCTCGGATGTGCTAACGCTAGCGAGGCAGTCTAACTTTAACTGTTAGCTCCTGCCGAAGATCGTCACATCCGAGGAGGCTCATTGTCAAGGACAATCGGAATAGCATACGGAAAGAAGTTCTGCACCTTATAAAATTTGTCAAAAAAACTGTTGCCATTCCAAAAATGATTACGCAGGAGGAATTGTTGGGAAAGTAATATTCTCTACTTGTTATATCGATTTATTCGCTGTAAAAAAGAAATATAGAAATAAAGGTATTGGAAGAGAATTATTTAATACAGTTGAAAATTATTGTCGAATAAATAGCGTTAAATATATTTATCTAACAACTCAAGATTATCAGGCTTTGGAATTTTATTTACATTTTGGATGTAAGGTATTTGGAGAATTACCTGATGTTCCTTTTAAGAATACAACAAAATTTTTTTGATTAAGATAATCCAGTACTATATATGAGCTATAACATTAACTTGTTACCTTTAAAAATTAGTTGAAAGCAGAAATATCATTAAGCGTAATAATAGTTGAAGCTAGTTAAGTAGGGAAATAACTAGTTTCAACTATTTTTTAAACGTGTATTGTTTATTTAAATCTTATGTTTTTTAACTGATCTTTATTAAGCTTTCTAAATTTAGAAGGGCAGTAACCTAGAGTTTTGGAAAAAGTTTTAGAAAATAAAAATTCATCTTTGTATCCAACTTTTTGAGCTATTTCTTTAATTGTATTATCGGAATCAATTAGTAGATCTACAGCGATTCTAATTCTATGATTGGTTATTATTTTTTTAGGACTAGAGTTAAATTTAGATATACATAGTTTATATAGCTGACTGTAACTTATGTTAAAATATTGAGCTATTTTTTTAGGAGAAATATCGTTCATATAATGGTTATTAATATAGTCAATAATGTTAACTTGAGTTGGTTTATTTGTGATTAAAGAAGGTGCCAAAAAAGTTTTTTTAATATGATATAAAAAATCATATATACTTGCTATATTTCTTAATTCTTTTAAAGTTTCCGGTTCATCAATTAGTTCTCTATTTTCACATACTATTTTCAATAGTGTGTTTTTTATTTTTTTATTCATATTCTTAGTCAAGCTAACTGTATGAGTATTTAGTAAAGTTGTTTCTTTCAAAAATTCAGAAGTCTTATCACCTTGTATACCTAACCAAATCAGTGTCCAAGGTTTCTTTTTATCTGTATAATACTTCACTTTTTGACCTTGAAAAAAAAAGAAAATATCGTGTTCTTTAAGTTCAAAATGTTGAGCTTCTACTTCTAAGAATCCCTTACCAGATAAAACATAATGAAATATCCATTTTTGTTGAACTATATAATTACGAATAGAAGAATTGGGATGATAAGATTCATATCCGCATTGGGAAAGGGAAATTGGAGCAGAAACTGACTTATTATGATACCAAAAATCCTCCATTATTATCCTCCTTTATAGAACTAACTATGAAGAAAATACCATGTTTTAAGTATAGATTATCATGTTTAAATGGTCAATAATAATTATATACTATAACTGGATAGCGCTTTCTAATTATTTTCTTTTTGAAGGAGTGAATGTGATGATTGATAAAATAATGAATACAATTCAGAATAAAGTTTTACCTATAGCTACTAAGATTGGGAATCAACGATTTTTAGTAGCTTTAAGAGATTCATTTATAGGGACAATGCCTATAGTAATGACAGGTTCAATTGCGTTGTTAATCAATGCTTTTTTGGTTGATATTCCTGATCAGTTTAATTTACAAAAGATTACGTCGTTCTTCCAATGGTGGGTGGATATTAATAACTTGGTTTTTAAAGGTAGCATTTCGATAGTAGCTTTGCTTTTTATTTATTGTTTAGGAGTAAATATTGCCAAAATATATAAAACAGATACTTTGTCTTCAGGACTAGTCGCACTGTCTTCATTTATTATTTCCATAGGTAATTCTATGACTTCAACTTACAATTTATCGAATAATAATAATATTGACTTAACAACACTATTTACTGGGGTTGAGGGAATAAAAGTTACAGGTAGCAGTTTAAATGTGACTATATCAGGATTGTTGCCTGGTACTCAAATTAATTCAAATGGTTATTTTACTGCAATAATCATAGGTTTTTTATCTTCAATTATTTTTTGTAAACTCATGAATAAAAATTGGACAATTAAATTACCTGATACAGTTCCTCCAGCTATTGCTAAACCATTTTTATCAATAATTCCAGCTCTAGTTTCATTGTATATAGTAGCTATTTTTACTTTTTCATTCACTAAAATTACGGATTTATTAATTATAGATTGGATATACAAAGTATTACAAACACCGATGTTAGGCTTATCTCAAAGTTTTCTTGCAGTGGTATTAGTGGCAGTCTTAACACATTTTTTCTGGTTTTTCGGTATTCATGGTGGAAATGTTATGGCGCCTATTATGGAAGGTGTATTTGGAGTGGCTCTATTAGCTAATTTAGAAGCTTATCAAAACAATGAAACTATTCCTTATGTTTGGACAAGCGTATCATACGGATCGTTTGTCTGGTATGCAACTTTAGGTTTATTAATTGCGATTTTTTGGGTATCAAAAAATAGTCATTATAAAGAAGTTGCAAAACTTGGAATTATGCCTGTTTTGTTTAATATTGGTGAACCAGTAATGTATGGATTACCTACTGTATTAAATCCTATTTTATTTATTCCGTTTTTGTTATGTCCTGCTGTAATGTCTAGTGTGGCTTATTTAGTAACAGATTTTAGGGTGGGTTTCTCCAGTAACACAAAATGTAACTTGGGTAATACCACCGGTCTTATATGGATTCTTTTCGATAGGATTTGATTGGAGATCAATTATTTTATAAATTATTAATTTATTTTTAACCATGATAATTTATTTGCCATTTGTTAGAATGGCAAATAAGAAAATTGGATAATTTTTAAGTAAGTCGTAGTTAGTGTGTATTAGAAGTATGATAAGCCTCATTTTTGATATATTAAGGAAGTAGAAGACATGCAAACGTTTGAGATAAAAGAAGAATTTTTGGTAGATGGAAAACCAACTAAATTGATTAGTGGCGCAATCCATTATTTTCGCATGACGTCGGCGCAATGGGAAGATAGTTTATACAATTTGAAAGCACTGGGTGCGAATACCGTAGAGACTTATATTCCTTGGAATCTGCATGAGCCAGTGGAAGGCATCTATGACTTTGAGGGGATGAAAGACATCGTCGCTTTTGTGTCATTGGCGCAAGAACTTGGCTTGATGGTCATTTTGCGGCCATCTGTCTATATTTGTGCGGAATGGGAATTCGGAGGGCTACCTGCTTGGTTGCTGAAAGAGCACGTGCGATTGCGTTCAACTGATCCACGATTTATGGCAAAAGTCCGTTCTTATTTCAGTGTGCTTTTACCAAAATTAGTTCCTTTGCAAGTGACACATGGCGGACCAGTCATCATGATGCAAGTCGAAAATGAATATGGTTCTTATGGTAT
The DNA here is from genome assembly GCF_040910045.1 of Enterococcus sp. RTP21361st1_A6_RTP21361_211029. Taxonomy (NCBI): domain Bacteria; kingdom Bacillati; phylum Bacillota; class Bacilli; order Lactobacillales; family Enterococcaceae; genus Enterococcus; species Enterococcus sp. RTP21361st1_A6_RTP21361_211029. Next base: position 5,034 of record NZ_JBDGBK010000059.1, read on the forward strand.
GGAGAAAGAGTACTTGCGGCAAACGAAACAGTTGATGGAAGAATTCAGTATTGATGTTCCGTTATTTACGTCAGATGGTGCTTGGGAAGAAGTGCTGGATGCGGGCACACTGATTGAAGAGGATGTTTTCGTAACAGGAAATTTCGGGAGTCATTCCAAAGAGAACGCTGCAGTGATGAAGGCATTTATGGCAAAACACGACAAAAAGTGGCCGATTATGTGCATGGAATACTGGGACGGTTGGTTCAATAGTTGGGGAGAACCGATTATCAAGCGTGATGGCCAAGATTTAGCTAATGAAGTCAAGGATATGCTAGACTTGGGTTCATTGAATCTCTATATGTTCCATGGCGGAACCAACTTTGGTTTTTATAATGGTTGTTCTGCTCGTGGTGTGTTGGATTTGCCACAAGTGACTAGCTATGACTACGATGCGTTATTGACGGAAGCTGGCGAGCCGACTGAGAAATACTTCCATGTACAAAGAGCCATTAAAGAAGTATGTCCTGAAGTGTGGCAAGCCGAGCCCCGCAGGAAAACATTTGGTTCTTTAGGAACATTCCCTGTGCAAAACAGCGTCTCACTATTTGCGGTAAAAGACCAGATGATGACGGCCCAAGAAACGATGTATCCAATAACGATGGAAGAAGCAGGACCTGGTTATGGGTATATGCTTTATTCAGTAAACTTAAAAAATTATCATCACGAAAATAAGCTCAAAGTTGTGGAGGCCAGTGACCGATTGCATCTTTTTGCAGACGGTAGCCTGCAGACAATTCAATATCAAGAAAACCTTGGGGAAGAAGTGATGATCAAGGGTACGCCAGAGAAAGAATGGATTGAACTAGATGTTTTAGTAGAGAACTTAGGCCGAGTGAACTATGGCTTTAAATTGAATGGGCCGACACAAGTGAAAGGCATTCGTGGGGGAATCATGCAAGACATCCATTTTCATCAAGGCTATCGGCAATATGCATTGACATTGTCAGCAGATCAACTCAAAAAAATCGATTATACTGCCGGTAAAAATCCGGCCCAACCTTCTTTTTATCAAGCTGAATTCACATTGACTGTCCTCGCGGATACATTTATCGATTGCCGCAGCTATGGCAAAGGGGTGGTCATCGTCAACGGTATCAACTTAGGTCGTTACTGGCAAAGAGGACCGATTCATTCCTTGTATTGTCCGAAAGAGTTTTTGAAGAAAGGCACAAATGAGATCGTGATTTTTGAAACGGAAGGGATAGAAATTAATGAGCTCATCTTTTGTGGACAACCGATAGTCAAGAAACTTTTGACTAATGATTTTTCTGAAATAGGTTCAAATATCCATAACCATATAGACAGCTAGTTTAAATTTATTGCAGCAAACCAATCATTGTATGTGTCGCGATTTTTCCAAATCTCAATACTTATTCTAACGCATCACAAATATTTATCTCAACAAGTCTCGAATGATTTTTACTTTTCATTTATGGTTCAAGCAGTGAATAATTTACACTTTCTTTTGAGATTGACTTATATTCGCGATAAACATCCTAAATGATAGTAGATAATTTAAGCATTTGATCGTTGATAAAAGGTATAATTATAGATTCATCACAGATACATTGCTTTTTTCGAAGAAACTATAAAAAATGAGAGTCTAGGTTATTTGAGAATATCAATTGAGCAAGTACAAATAACTCCAAATTTAGTAATATTCCTAATTGATTATTGGTGAGTAATTAAAAAGGAATACTCAAGCTACTTGTATAGCATAGAAAATCAGCATTCAATCAGACAATTAGGATTGAATGCTGACTTTTTTGTTATATTGATATTTTTAATTATCTTCTTTATTTTCTTCTAGTTTTTCGAAAAATAGGTATTCTCTGATTGTTGTATTAGTGGAAAGGGGATAAAGGAGCATATTGATCGTGCAACAAAACAACAATGAGATATCTACACAACACCAATTTGATGCCTACTGTAAAAAAGTATTACGCAATGAAGCTAAGTCTATTCGAAAACGAAACGATAAAATAAAAGAAAATGAGGAACCATTAAATGATTTAAATGAAGGTAAGTATTCACAAACTCATTTAGATGAGCAAGATGTTTATTTCTTATTTGGAATGGAGATATTAATTTCAGATCAGAAGTTATCAGCAGCAATTGATCAGTTATCGGATACAAGGAAAAAGATTGTTTTACTTTATTATTTTGCAGGTTTTAATGATACTGAGATCGGTAAAATTTTCAACATGAGTACAAGTGGTATCTGGTATCAACGAACGAAAGCGGTTGAACAATTGAAAATGGAATATGGCTTATGGTAGACAAACAAAGGAACCAACATTACCCATTAGTTCCTATATCTATTATCTTATCTGCTTTGAAAGAAGACCCAATTTCAATCAAAATGATACTTAAACATTACCACGGTTATATAACTAAGTTATGTTTAAAAAATGGATTTAATGAGGTGGGGCAATTTATTACCTATGTAGATGAATATATGCTAAGACAGCTAGAAATTAAATTGATAGAGGCTATATTGAAATTTAAAGTTAACTAATTAAAAAGTCCCCTTTCCACTTTTTCTATCTAAAAGAATCTTCTAATATTTGAGAGATATGTTTTTTAGTTAGAAAACCTATTGATCATTGAAAATTAAATAAATTCTATCAGTACGTTAACACTTCAAGGAGCATATTTTAGTTGCGCCATGATCTCTTATTGTAAAGAAGGAGCGATTAAAATTCTGAAATAGTTTTTATAGTCAATAAAAAGCGATGATTTGAAGTTGGGATAATGATACTTCCGTAAGGCTCGCCGTAAACTTGGGGAGAGGTGAAATTCCTATGTACTTTTGACAAAAGTGGCTGATAGATTAATTATTGTTAATAGAAAGGAAGAGACAATCATGTCAAAGAATAACAATAAAAGTAATTCATCAGAGTTAGAAAAATATTTGTTTCATCCAGAAAAGATAGAGGATTCTAATAATAAAATGAAGAGGATAAATCAACTACCATTAGTTTTAACGAATAAAGATTTAAAAGAACAATTTCAAATAAGTGATAGTACTTTAAACCGTCTTATAAAATTAGGTGATTTTCCAAGCTGCTGGTTTGGCATTAGAGGACATTACCTTAGAGATGACATTTTAGAATGGGTAAAAAAAGGAAATGAAGAATATTTTTGCGATCAGTTTCGTTTATTACGATTATTGTAGAATTTATCTTTTTGTCTGCATGTTGTATAATTATTTCATAGATAGAAAGATTTTCAAGCACTTCCGATTGTTGGGTTCCTTCGTAATTGGAGGTAAGAATAAATGGAAAATATGAGTCGTTTTAAAAAACATATTACTGCAACGGGAAAAATTACTTGGTACTTTCAGGCTTTTCGAACTACGAGACGAGGTTTTAATTCTAAACGTGAAGCTCAGCTTGCTTATCTTGAAATGGAAAAACAACATAGAAATAAGCAAAAAAGGCTTGCTAGTAATGATAAATTTAGTGTTGTTAGTCAAAAGTGGTTTGAATATTATCGATCACTAAACGAACAAAAGGTGGCAACGTATGATAAACGAGAAGAACAGGTGAAAATACTTAATCGATGGATTGGTGGTAAAAAATTAAGTAGTTTATCATCAGAAGAACTACAAAAATTCCTTTTCATTTTAAAAGAAAAGGGAATTGATGGCGTTAATGTTGGTTATGCTAAAAATAGTTTACAATCTCTTGTTCAGGTTCTAAATATGGTTTTTAATTATTGTAAGAAAAAGAATTTGATAAATGAGAATCCAATGAAGTTTGTTAAAATGCCTAAATATCAGTTATCTGTTAAAGATTTAAAAGAGTCTGTCAACAGTTTAGAAGATAAGTTTTTAACAGTGGATGAATTACGAGCTTTTTTAAACTATGGGATAGTTTATGAAGAGTTACCCATGTCTGTTCTTTTTCATGTTTTGTTTTATACTGGGTGTCGTGTGAGTGAAGCGCTTGCTTTACAGCCTCAAGATATAGATTTTGAACGAAATGAAATTTTATTTTATAAACAGACAGCAGTAAAAGGAAAAAGTAAAGATTTTCGAATAGAAACTACAAAAACTGTTAGTTCTGCAAGAAGAGTACCCGTCACACCATTAGTAATGGAGAAATTGTTATAATTAATTGATGTATTAAATAAAACAAAAAGAAATAGTAATTTTGTTGTAGATGAAACTTATTTATTTGTTTATCTCGATCCTGGAAAGCGTGGAGTTCCTTATCGTCGTGAATATGTAAACGATCATGTTAAACGTTGTGTAGAGCGATGTGGGATTAACAAAGATTTTCACACCCATTTGGCTCGTCATACTATGGCTAGTTTAGTGGCAGAGTATTGCAGTTGGGATGTTTTAAAGGATCGTTTAGGTCATACAGACAGTACAACCTCAAAAATATATCGCCATTTAACATCAACTGAAAAGTTAAAGCCTCTGACTACACTTTGACTAACCTATTAAAAAATTGTTTTTCAAGAATCCTGTAATACCAGTACTTTCACCATCTTTTTAACCTTCTAAAGAATTAAAAGCAGTCAGAGGCTTTAACTTTTCAGTTGATGTTAAATGGCGATATATTTTTGAGGTTGTACTGTCTGTATGACCTAAACGATCCTTTAAAACATCCCAACTGCAATACTCTGCCACTAAACTAGCCATAGTATGACGAGCCAAATGGGTGTGAAAATCTTTGTTAATCCCACATCGCTCTACACAACGTTTAACATGATCGTTTACATATTCACGACGATAAGGAACTCCACGCTTTCCAGGATCGAGATAAACAAATAAATAAGTTTCATCTACAACAAAATTACTATTTCTTTTTGTTTTATTTAATACATCAATTAATTATAACAATTTCTCCATTACTAATGGTGTGACGGGTACTCTTCTTGCAGAACTAACAGTTTTTGTAGTTTCTATTCGAAAATCTTTACTTTTTCCTTTTACTGCTGTCTGTTTATAAAATAAAATTTCATTTCGTTCAAAATCTATATCTTGAGGCTGTAAAGCAAGCGCTTCACTCACACGACACCCAGTATAAAACAAAACATGAAAAAGAACAGACATGGGTAACTCTTCATAAACTATCCCATAGTTTAAAAAAGCTCGTAATTCATCCACTGTTAAAAACTTATCTTCTAAACTGTTGACAGACTCTTTTAAATCTTTAACAGATAACTGATATTTAGGCATTTTAACAAACTTCATTGGATTCTCATTTATCAAATTCTTTTTCTTACAATAATTAAAAACCATATTTAGAACCTGAACAAGAGATTGTAAACTATTTTTAGCATAACCAACATTAACGCCATCAATTCCCTTTTCTTTTAAAATGAAAAGGAATTTTTGTAGTTCTTCTGATGATAAACTACTTAATTTTTTACCACCAATCCATCGATTAAGTATTTTCACCTGTTCTTCTCGTTTATCATACGTTGCCACCTTTTGTTCGTTTAGTGATCGATAATATTCAAACCACTTTTGACTAACAACACTAAATTTATCATTACTAGCAAGCCTTTTTTGCTTATTTCTATGTTGTTTTTCCATTTCAAGATAAGCAAGCTGAGCTTCACGTTTAGAATTAAAACCTCGTCTCGTAGTTCGAAAAGCCTGAAAGTACCAAGTAATTTTTCCCGTTGCAGTAATATGTTTTTTAAAACGACTCATATTTTCCATTTATTCTTACCTCCAATTACGAAGGAACCCAACAATCGGAAGTGCTTGAAAATCTTTCTATCTATGAAATAATTATACAACATGCAGACAAAAAGATAAATTCTACAATAATCGTAATAAACGAAACTGATCGCAAAAATATTCTTCATTTCCTTTTTTTACCCATTCTAAAATGTCATCTCTAAGGTAATGTCCTCTAATGCCAAACCAGCAGCTTGGAAAATCACCTAATTTTATAAGACGGTTTAAAGTACTATCACTTATTTGAAATTGTTCTTTTAAATCTTTATTCGTTAAAACTAATGGTAGTTGATTTATCCTCTTCATTTTATTATTAGAATCCTCTATCTTTTCTGGATGAAACAAATATTTTTCTAACTCTGATGAATTACTTTTATTGTTATTCTTTGACATGATTGTCTCTTCCTTTCTATTAACAATAATTAATCTATCAGCCACTTTTGTCAAAAGTACATAGGAATTTCACCTCTCCCCAAGTTTACGGCGAGCCTTACGGAAGTATCATTATCCCAACTTCAAATCATCGCTTTTTATTGACTATAAAAACTATTTCAGAATTTTAATCGCTCCTTCTTTACAATAAGAGATCATGGCGCAACTAAAATATGCTCCTTGAAGTGTTAACGTACTGATAGAATTTATTTAATTTTCAATGATCAATAGGTTTTCTAACTAAAAAACATATCTCTCAAATATTAGAAGATTCTTTTAGATAGAAAAAGTGGAAAGGGGACTTTTTAATTAGTTAACTTTAAATTTCAATATAGCCTCTATCAATTTAATTTCTAGCTGTCTTAGCATATATTCATCTACATAGGTAATAAATTGCCCCACCTCATTAAATCCATTTTTTAAACATAACTTAGTTATATAACCGTGGTAATGTTTAAGTATCATTTTGATTGAAATTGGGTCTTCTTTCAAAGCAGATAAGATAATAGATATAGGAACTAATGGGTAATGTTGGTTCCTTTGTTTGTCTACCATAAGCCATATTCCATTTTCAATTGTTCAACCGCTTTCGTTCGTTGATACCAGATACCACTTGTACTCATGTTGAAAATTTTACCGATCTCAGTATCATTAAAACCTGCAAAATAATAAAGTAAAACAATCTTTTTCCTTGTATCCGATAACTGATCAATTGCTGCTGATAACTTCTGATCTGAAATTAATATCTCCATTCCAAATAAGAAATAAACATCTTGCTCATCTAAATGAGTTTGTGAATACTTACCTTCATTTAAATCATTTAATGGTTCCTCATTTTCTTTTATTTTATCGTTTCGTTTTCGAATAGACTTAGCTTCATTGCGTAATACTTTTTTACAGTAGGCATCAAATTGGTGTTGTGTAGATATCTCATTGTTGTTTTGTTGCACGATCAATATGCTCCTTTATCCCCTTTCCACTAATACAACAATCAGAGAATACCTATTTTTCGAAAAACTAGAAGAAAATAAAGAAGATAATTAAAAATATCAATATAACAAAAAAGTCAGCATTCAATCCTAATTGTCTGATTGAATGCTGATTTTCTATGCTATACAAGTAGCTTGAGTATTCCTTTTTAATTACTCACCAATAATCAATTAGGAATATTACTAAATTTGGAGTTATTTGTACTTGCTCAATTGATATTCTCAAATAACCTAGACTCTCATTTTTTATAGTTTCTTCGAAAAAAGCAATGTATCTGTGATGAATCTATAATTATACCTTTTATCAACGATCAAATGCTTAAATTATCTACTATCATTTAGGATGTTTATCGCGAATATAAGTCAATCTCAAAAGAAAGTGTAAATTATTCACTGCTTGAACCATAAATGAAAAGTAAAAATCATTCGAGACTTGTTGAGATAAATATTTGTGATGCGTTAGAATAAGTATTGAGATTTGGAAAAATCGCGACACATACAATGATTGGTTTGCTGCAATAAATTTAAACTAGCTGTCTATATGGTTATGGATATTTGAACCTATTTCAGAAAAATCATTAGTCAAAAGTTTCTTGACTATCGGTTGTCCACAAAAGATGAGCTCATTAATTTCTATCCCTTCCGTTTCAAAAATCACGATCTCATTTGTGCCTTTCTTCAAAAACTCTTTCGGACAATACAAGGAATGAATCGGTCCTCTTTGCCAGTAACGACCTAAGTTGATACCGTTGACGATGACCACCCCTTTGCCATAGCTGCGGCAATCGATAAATGTATCCGCGAGGACAGTCAATGTGAATTCAGCTTGATAAAAAGAAGGTTGGGCCGGATTTTTACCGGCAGTATAATCGATTTTTTTGAGTTGATCTGCTGACAATGTCAATGCATATTGCCGATAGCCTTGATGAAAATGGATGTCTTGCATGATTCCCCCACGAATGCCTTTCACTTGTGTCGGCCCATTCAATTTAAAGCCATAGTTCACTCGGCCTAAGTTCTCTACTAAAACATCTAGTTCAATCCATTCTTTCTCTGGCGTACCCTTGATCATCACTTCTTCCCCAAGGTTTTCTTGATATTGAATTGTCTGCAGGCTACCGTCTGCAAAAAGATGCAATCGGTCACTGGCCTCCACAACTTTGAGCTTATTTTCGTGATGATAATTTTTTAAGTTTACTGAATAAAGCATATACCCATAACCAGGTCCTGCTTCTTCCATCGTTATTGGATACATCGTTTCTTGGGCCGTCATCATCTGGTCTTTTACCGCAAATAGTGAGACGCTGTTTTGCACAGGGAATGTTCCTAAAGAACCAAATGTTTTCCTGCGGGGCTCGGCTTGCCACACTTCAGGACATACTTCTTTAATGGCTCTTTGTACATGGAAGTATTTCTCAGTCGGCTCGCCAGCTTCCGTCAATAACGCATCGTAGTCATAGCTAGTCACTTGTGGCAAATCCAACACACCACGAGCAGAACAACCATTATAAAAACCAAAGTTGGTTCCGCCATGGAACATATAGAGATTCAATGAACCCAAGTCTAGCATATCCTTGACTTCATTAGCTAAATCTTGGCCATCACGCTTGATAATCGGTTCTCCCCAACTATTGAACCAACCGTCCCAGTATTCCATGCACATAATCGGCCACTTTTTGTCGTGTTTTGCCATAAATGCCTTCATCACTGCAGCGTTCTCTTTGGAATGACTCCCGAAATTTCCTGTTACGAAAACATCCTCTTCAATCAGTGTGCCCGCATCCAGCACTTCTTCCCAAGCACCATCTGACGTAAATAACGGAACATCAATACTGAATTCTTCCATCAACTGTTTCGTTTGCCGCAAGTACTCTTTCTCCATACCATAAGAACCATATTCATTTTCGACTTGCATCATGATGACTGGTCCGCCATGTGTCACTTGCAAAGGAACTAATTTTGGTAAAAGCACACTGAAATAAGAACGGACTTTTGCCATAAATCGTGGATCAGTTGAACGCAATCGCACGTGCTCTTTCAGCAACCAAGCAGGTAGCCCTCCGAATTCCCATTCCGCACAAATATAGACAGATGGCCGCAAAATGACCATCAAGCCAAGTTCTTGCGCCAATGACACAAAAGCGACGATGTCTTTCATCCCCTCAAAGTCATAGATGCCTTCCACTGGCTCATGCAGATTCCAAGGAATATAAGTCTCTACGGTATTCGCACCCAGTGCTTTCAAATTGTATAAACTATCTTCCCATTGCGCCGACGTCATGCGAAAATAATGGATTGCGCCACTAATCAATTTAGTTGGTTTTCCATCTACCAAAAATTCTTCTTTTATCTCAAACGTTTGCATGTCTTCTACTTCCTTAATATATCAAAAATGAGGCTTATCATACTTCTAATACACACTAACTACGACTTACTTAAAAATTATCCAATTTTCTTATTTGCCATTCTAACAAATGGCAAATAAATTATCATGGTTAAAAATAAATTAATAATTTATAAAATAATTGATCTCCAATCAAATCCTATCGAAAAGAATCCATATAAGACCGGTGGTATTACCCAAGTTACATTTTGTGTTACTGGAGAAACCCACCCTAAAATCTGTTACTAAATAAGCCACACTAGACATTACAGCAGGACATAACAAAAACGGAATAAATAAAATAGGATTTAATACAGTAGGTAATCCATACATTACTGGTTCACCAATATTAAACAAAACAGGCATAATTCCAAGTTTTGCAACTTCTTTATAATGACTATTTTTTGATACCCAAAAAATCGCAATTAATAAACCTAAAGTTGCATACCAGACAAACGATCCGTATGATACGCTTGTCCAAACATAAGGAATAGTTTCATTGTTTTGATAAGCTTCTAAATTAGCTAATAGAGCCACTCCAAATACACCTTCCATAATAGGCGCCATAACATTTCCACCATGAATACCGAAAAACCAGAAAAAATGTGTTAAGACTGCCACTAATACCACTGCAAGAAAACTTTGAGATAAGCCTAACATCGGTGTTTGTAATACTTTGTATATCCAATCTATAATTAATAAATCCGTAATTTTAGTGAATGAAAAAGTAAAAATAGCTACTATATACAATGAAACTAGAGCTGGAATTATTGATAAAAATGGTTTAGCAATAGCTGGAGGAACTGTATCAGGTAATTTAATTGTCCAATTTTTATTCATGAGTTTACAAAAAATAATTGAAGATAAAAAACCTATGATTATTGCAGTAAAATAACCATTTGAATTAATTTGAGTACCAGGCAACAATCCTGATATAGTCACATTTAAACTGCTACCTGTAACTTTTATTCCCTCAACCCCAGTAAATAGTGTTGTTAAGTCAATATTATTATTATTCGATAAATTGTAAGTTGAAGTCATAGAATTACCTATGGAAATAATAAATGAAGACAGTGCGACTAGTCCTGAAGACAAAGTATCTGTTTTATATATTTTGGCAATATTTACTCCTAAACAATAAATAAAAAGCAAAGCTACTATCGAAATGCTACCTTTAAAAACCAAGTTATTAATATCCACCCACCATTGGAAGAACGACGTAATCTTTTGTAAATTAAACTGATCAGGAATATCAACCAAAAAAGCATTGATTAACAACGCAATTGAACCTGTCATTACTATAGGCATTGTCCCTATAAATGAATCTCTTAAAGCTACTAAAAATCGTTGATTCCCAATCTTAGTAGCTATAGGTAAAACTTTATTCTGAATTGTATTCATTATTTTATCAATCATCACATTCACTCCTTCAAAAAGAAAATAATTAGAAAGCGCTATCCAGTTATAGTATATAATTATTATTGACCATTTAAACATGATAATCTATACTTAAAACATGGTATTTTCTTCATAGTTAGTTCTATAAAGGAGGATAATAATGGAGGATTTTTGGTATCATAATAAGTCAGTTTCTGCTCCAATTTCCCTTTCCCAATGCGGATATGAATCTTATCATCCCAATTCTTCTATTCGTAATTATATAGTTCAACAAAAATGGATATTTCATTATGTTTTATCTGGTAAGGGATTCTTAGAAGTAGAAGCTCAACATTTTGAACTTAAAGAACACGATATTTTCTTTTTTTTTCAAGGTCAAAAAGTGAAGTATTATACAGATAAAAAGAAACCTTGGACACTGATTTGGTTAGGTATACAAGGTGATAAGACTTCTGAATTTTTGAAAGAAACAACTTTACTAAATACTCATACAGTTAGCTTGACTAAGAATATGAATAAAAAAATAAAAAACACACTATTGAAAATAGTATGTGAAAATAGAGAACTAATTGATGAACCGGAAACTTTAAAAGAATTAAGAAATATAGCAAGTATATATGATTTTTTATATCATATTAAAAAAACTTTTTTGGCACCTTCTTTAATCACAAATAAACCAACTCAAGTTAACATTATTGACTATATTAATAACCATTATATGAACGATATTTCTCCTAAAAAAATAGCTCAATATTTTAACATAAGTTACAGTCAGCTATATAAACTATGTATATCTAAATTTAACTCTAGTCCTAAAAAAATAATAACCAATCATAGAATTAGAATCGCTGTAGATCTACTAATTGATTCCGATAATACAATTAAAGAAATAGCTCAAAAAGTTGGATACAAAGATGAATTTTTATTTTCTAAAACTTTTTCCAAAACTCTAGGTTACTGCCCTTCTAAATTTAGAAAGCTTAATAAAGATCAGTTAAAAAACATAAGATTTAAATAAACAATACACGTTTAAAAAATAGTTGAAACTAGTTATTTCCCTACTTAACTAGCTTCAACTATTATTACGCTTAATGATATTTCTGCTTTCAACTAATTTTTAAAGGTAACAAGTTAATGTTATAGCTCATATATAGTACTGGATTATCTTAATCAAAAAAATTTTGTTGTATTCTTAAAAGGAACATCAGGTAATTCTCCAAATACCTTACATCCAAAATGTAAATAAAATTCCAAAGCCTGATAATCTTGAGTTGTTAGATAAATATATTTAACGCTATTTATTCGACAATAATTTTCAACTGTATTAAATAATTCTCTTCCAATACCTTTATTTCTATATTTCTTTTTTACAGCGAATAAATCGATATAACAAGTAGAGAATATTACTTTCCCAACAATTCCTCCTGCGTAATCATTTTTGGAATGGCAACAGTTTTTTTGACAAATTTTATAAGGTGCAGAACTTCTTTCCGTATGCTATTCCGATTGTCCTTGACAATGAGCCTCCTCGGATGTGACGATCTTCGGCAGGAGCTAACAGTTAAAGTTAGACTGCCTCGCTAGCGTTAGCACATCCGAGCTCATTATCAAGGATTCACTGCGCCAATCTCTGGTTACGGTAACCAACCGGTGTCTCGTAGCCAAGTGTACCGTGCAACCGAAGGTGGTTCCACCAATTGACATAGTCAAATAACTCCAAATCCAATTGTTGTAAGGTTTCAAATGTGTATTGATAGACAAATTCTACTTTCAACGACTTATAAGTTGATTCAGCTACGGCATTATCAAAAGGACAGCCTTTATGACTCAATGATCGATTGATGTCAAAAGTTGTTAATAATTCATCAATAGCTGGTTATCAAACTCTTTTCCACGATCAGTATGAAAAATCTCAACCTCTGTCAGAGGTTGTTTGATACGGCTAAATGCTTTTTTTACTAGAACGGCATCTTTATGTTCTCCACAAGAATAGCCGAGAATTTCTCGATTGAACAGATCCAAAATGAAACAGACATAATTCCATTTTTTCCCGACTCGTACATAAGTCAAGTCTGTTACGATCGCTTCTAATGGGTTGTCTCTTAAGAATTTACGATTCAATACGTTTGTCGTTTTGGCTTCATTGCAAGTAGAATGATGTACTTTAAAATAAGCAACAGTATAGCTCGATTTTAATCCTCTATTTTTCATGATTCTACTAATTTTTCGTCGGCTGATCTGAATGCCTCGTTTTGATAAGGCTTTTTTTATTTTTCTTGAGCCGTAGGCCTTTCGGCTGCGGATAAATTCTTCAGCGACTACTTCTTCAAGTTCTGATTCGTCTTTCTTTGGTTTTGATTGATAATAATAGGACTGACGTGATAGAACTAATATTCTGCACATCGCTGATATAGGGTAAAGATGCTTATTCGCATCGATTACTTGTCTCTTCGTCCGAATATCAGCGCTGCTTGCTTTAAAATATCATTTTCCATTTCTAATTGCTGGTTTCTTTTACGTAGTTCTAACAATTCTTTTTGTTCAGGCGTAAGATTATCTTTTTCTTTGAATGAACCACTCGTTTTAGATTGCTTTAGCCATTTGTCAAATGCTGAAGCCGTTAGTTCATATTCTCGAATGATTTCTACACGTGGCTTTCCAGCTAAGTAAAGATTGACGATTTGTTGCTTGAATTCTTGTGAAAAAGTTCTTCGTGTTCTCTTAGACATAAAAATTCCTCCTGGTATGTTTTCTTCTAGTCTACACACCTTAATTTTTCTGTCTAGTTAATTGTAGCCTGGATAGGTTACACTGAACTAGACAATAAAAATAAGGTGTGTAAAATATAAGAAAACACACTGGAGGAATTGTTAATGTCAGAAAGAAAACCACGTCGAACGTTTACTAAAGAGTTTAAAAATCAAATGGTTCAGTTATATGCGTCAGGGAAAAAGAGAACCGATATTATCAGAGAGTATGATTTAACCCCGTCTACTTTTGATAAATGGGTGAAACAAGCAAATACCTCTGGCTCATTTAAAGAAAAAGATAACTTTGATGTTAGGATGATTTCATGGACACGATTTGGTAGAATCTAACTACTAAGAAAAGGACGTGTCCGAAGATGGCAAA
>NZ_JBDGBK010000060.1:0-18992 GCF_040910045.1 Enterococcus sp. RTP21361st1_A6_RTP21361_211029
CCCGTATCTCTTTTTTAAATGGAAGATCGAAGGACTGCCGATCAACCACCAGATCAAGCATCTCGTCATTGATGAAATGCAAGATTATTCTCTGCTCCAATTTTATTTACTGGATCAATTGTTTCCCTGTCAAAAAACGATCTGGGGAGATGTTAGCCAAAATCTACTCAGAGAGAACCCTGATTTTTTGACCCAAATACAAACCATCATTCCCGACAGCCGCGTAATCACCTTCAATAGGAGTTACCGATCCAGCTATGAAATCATGTCCTATGCCAAACGCTTTACCACCAATCAGGATCTCCAGCCGGTGGAACGTCACGGAAAAGCAGTGGCAGAGATCCACCTAACAAAAGAGCAAGACAAATGGATGGAACTTCGGCAGCAGATTGCTTCTTTTCAACAATCGTCGTATCGAACCTGTGGCATTATCTGTCAGACCGAAGCCGCAATGATTGCGATCAAACAGCAGCTTGTTGAGGTCCCCTTGACTTGCCTGACAAAAGAGACAAAAGCAATGGTAGAAGGAGTAATCCTTACCACGCCTCAATTTGCGAAAGGATTGGAATTTGACCAAGTGATCCTGCCGGATGTCCACGCGCATCAGCTAACAAAAAAGAGCAACCTGCTTTATACTAGTTGCTCTCGGGCGCTACATGAACTAACATTGTTAGTAACAAGCTAGGAGGGGGAGAATGAAGACCTATAGCACTTCCGAAGTTGCCAAAATCGTTGGCTTTCACCCAAATACCATTCGCCGCTATGAAGAATGGGCATTGATCCCCACGCCGCTGCGCAAGCAGAATGGCTATCGGATCTACACTGACTACCATCTAGAATTGATCAAAACGGCACGTATCGCTTTCCAGATTGAAGTTCTTCAGTCTGGGCTGCGAGAGCGCATGCGAGAGATGATCAAAGCATTAGCGAATTATGACTTTGATCACGCACAAACCTTGTTGGATCAGTATATCGTGGCGGTTGATCGAGAAATCGCTCAAGCCAAAGAAGCCATCCGCATCGTGGGACATTTGCTGAAAGGAGAGCCCGCAGACAGGATGTTTTCCCTCAAGCGAAGAGAAGCAGCGGACTACTT
Organism: Enterococcus sp. RTP21361st1_A6_RTP21361_211029; assembly: GCF_040910045.1. NCBI lineage: Bacteria > Bacillati > Bacillota > Bacilli > Lactobacillales > Enterococcaceae > Enterococcus > Enterococcus sp. RTP21361st1_A6_RTP21361_211029. The sequence goes on from NZ_JBDGBK010000060.1 coordinate 1,097, forward strand.
AGGCGTCACCACCGATGCGCTGCGAGATTGGGAACTGAACGGACTTCTTACCTTAAAGCGCAGTCAGAATGGCTACCGTATTTATGAAATGGACGACTTGAACCGCTTGAAAATCATTCGGATTCTGCGCTCTGCCAACTATTCATTAGAAGCCATCTTGCGATTACTCAATTCTCTGGATCAATCGCAGGAACCAGACATTAAATCTGTTCTAAACCAACCCGATCCTGACGGAGACATCATTTCTGTCTGTGACCGTTTGATCGCATCCTTGGAAAAAGCCAAAGAAAATGCCCTCGGATTAACAGCCAAGATCAAGCAATTACAGAAACTCTCTACAACGCTAGAAAGCCCACCTACCAGCCATTGAACACTGTTGAAAAAAATGCACCGAGAGGAACCATCTGTAGAATTGGAGGAAGAACCATGGATCCATTCAAAAGCCCCATCCGCATCGAGTTTCCCTTAAGGGGAGAGTGGCAAGCCCCCACGACCCCTGTCAAACGCGTCCCCAGTCATGGAACCAATCGTATGGGAATGAGGTATGCCTTTGATTTTGTCCAAGTCAATTGGAATAAGCCCCATAAGCCGTTTTATGATACCTCTTTTGCCAGATATTTTCTATCCGGTGTACCATTAGCGAACTGTTACTGTTGGGGTCAACCTATCTATGCTCCATGTGATGGTGAAGTCATTGCTGTGGTTGACGGCATTCCGGAACGGCAAACCGTTCATTGGGTATCCGATGGAGCTCTCGCAATCAAAAATGCCCGCACCTTTAATGAATACCAAGACGACTTTAGCCAAATCGCTGGCAACTATTTAATCGTGAAACACGCCCCACAAGTCTATCTCGCTTTCGTTCATTTGCAGACCAATTCCATCGGCGTAGCTGTCGGTCAACAGTTGCAAAAAGGCGAGTTTCTAGGAAACGTCGGTCACTCTGGCAACTCCACCTCGCCTCATTTGCACTTCCAAGTCATGGACAGCGACGACATTGCCCATGCCAAAGGCTTACCCTTCGTCTTCGAGAAATATGAACTGTATCAGGATAATCATTGGGAAATGGTCTATGATCAATTGCCTTCGGATATAGATCGGGTGAGGTTTTGAGGGGAAGAGACATTTTCCCAATTGAGTCAGCAGATTTCCCTTCCTTATCTATTTGCTTATCGAACGTACGTTTCTTATAATAGGGATGTATCTCTATGCAAAATTTCTATCGCTGGAGGGTTACTTGATAGGGATAGAGAAGGCGCTTTTGATAATATGAGATGAATAAAAATCAAAGAAAGCATAAAAAGAAGAAATTACCCGAAACTTCTTCTTTTTGTGCTTTATAGTGATAAAATTAGGAAAAAGAACGAAATATAGGAGTGTGCATGTAGTGGGACAAGAATTGAATCAGCGACTATTTAGTGCAGCGGATAATCTTCGTAGCAAAATGGATGCATCAGAATATAAAAACTATCTTTTAGGCTTGATTTTTTACAAATATCTTTCAGATAAATTATTACAACAAGTTGTTTTATTAGCAGATGAATCCTTAGAAGAATATGATGAAGTCGAGAAGCAGACGAAATTGTATCAAGAGTTACTGGCAGATGAAGATTCAAGAGAAGATTTGTTAGCAACGATTGTGGATACTCTGGGTTATGAAATTGAACCCAATCGCTTGTTTAATGTGTTAGCTGATCAAGCAAAACAAAATATCTTTCAATTGAATGACTTGAACAAAGGCTTTACCGAGCTGTCTTCAAAGTTTGAGCAATTTAATGGGTTGTTTGATGATGTCGATTTACAATCAAAAAAACTTGGTTCAGATGATCAACAACGAAATGTCACAATAACCGAAGTATTAAAGAAACTGAATGATATTGATGTATTAGGGCATGATGGTGACGTGATTGGGGATGCTTATGAATTCTTAATCAGCCAATTTGCTTCCGAAGCGGGAAAGAAAGCTGGCGAATTCTACACACCAAAAAAAGTTTCTGAAATGATGGCGCAAATTGTGACTATTGATCAAGAAGAGAAAAAATTATTCAGTGTCTTTGATCCGACGATGGGATCAGGCTCTTTAATGCTGAATGTACGGAATTATTTGAAATATCCTGAGAATGTCAAGTATCATGGTCAGGAAATGAATACCACGACTTTTAATTTAGCAAAAATGAACTTAATTCTTCATGGCGTAGACGCAGAAGATATGAATTTGAGAAACGGCGATACGCTTAATAAAGATTGGCCTACAGATGAGCCGTATTTATTTGATTCAGTAGTTATGAATCCACCATACTCAGCGAAATGGTCAGCAGATGCGACTTTTTTAGATGATTCCCGCTTTAACCGATATGGAAAGCTAGCACCAAAATCCAAAGCCGACTTTGCTTTTCTCCTTCACGGCTTTTACCATTTAAAAGATTCCGGAACAATGGCAATTGTCTTGCCTCATGGCGTGCTGTTTCGTGGTGCAGCTGAAGGGGTTATTCGGAAGAAGTTACTTGAAGATGGTAGCATTTATGCAGTCATTGGAATGCCAGCAAATCTTTTCTTTGGTACATCGATTCCAACAACAGTGATTATTTTGAAGAAAAATCGTGAAACACGCGATGTCTTGTTTATTGATGCCAGCAAAGAATTTATTAAAGGAAAAAATCAAAATAAATTATCAGTTGAGAACGTTGAAAAAATTGTTTCGACGTACAAAAATAGAGCAACTGAAGATAAATATGCTTATTTAGCCAGTTTTGATGAGATAAAAAAAAATGATTATAACTTAAATATTTCTCGTTATGTTGATACGTTTGAAGAAGAAGAAAGTATTGATATGAAGAATGTAGGGAATGAAGTTAAGCAAATTCGCCAAGAAAAGCAAGCATTAGTGAAAGAATTATTTTCTACCATCGCTGCTTTTGAGACAAATGATGAAAATAAAGAATGGCTCCAAGGTGCGTTAGAGGTGTTTAGACATGACGAATAAGAATAAACCAGAAATTCGTTTTCCGGGATTTACTGAAGAATGGGAACAGCGTAAGTTGGGAGAGGTAGCTAAAAGGATTACTCGTAAAAATAAAGAGTTAGATTCGACTCGCCCATTAACGATTTCAGCTCAAGAAGGGTTAATAGACCAAAATGAGTTCTTTAATAAAACTGTTGCTAGTCTCGATGTTAGTGGATATTATCTCGTGAAAAATGGAGAGTTTGCATATAATAAATCTTATTCAAATGGATATCCTTGGGGAGCAATCAAGCGATTAAATCGCTATGATATGGGAGTTTTATCAACTTTATATATTGTATTCAAGCCTATAGACATTGATTCGGATTTTTTAGAAAAATATTATGATACTACTTATTGGTTTAAAGAAGTTTCAAAGCATGCTGCTGAAGGAGCAAGAAACCATGGTCTACTGAACATTGCGGCTTCGAATTTCTTTGAAACTGAGATTATTATTCCTTCCAATAGTGAAGAACAAAAAAAAATAGGATCCTTCTTCAAACAACTCGACGATACGATTGTTCTTCATCAGCGCGAACTAGAGCTACTAAAAGAAACCAAAAAAGGATTCTTACAAAAAATGTTTCCCAAAGAAGGAGATAAAGTTCCAGAAATTCGTTTTCCGGGATTTACTGAAGAATGGGAACAGCGTAAGTTAAAAGATTTAGGAGTTATTCAGACCGGTAATACCCCATCAACTTCTGACACTGAGAACTACAATGAGAGTGGTGTTTTATGGGTTACCCCTACGGACATGGAACATTTAGTAACCAACAATAGTTCTAAAAAGTTAAGCCCAAAAGGTTATTCAAAGGCGAGAATTGCTGAACCAGGCTCCATTTTAGTTACTTGTATTGCTAGTATAGGTAAAAATACTTTGGTTGAAGAGTCTAGCGGGTTCAATCAGCAGATTAATTCGTTGACACCAAACGAATTAAACGATTCATATTTTCTATTAACTCAATCAGAATTATGGTCAAAAAAAATGAAAAATATAGCAGCCTCGGGAACAATGCAAATAGTCAACAAAACAGATTTTTCGAACTTATCATTTCTATATCCTGAGCTTGTTGAACAACAAAAAATCGGCACTTTCTTCAAACAACTCGACGACACGATCGCTCTTCATCAGCGTGAGCTCGATTGGCTAAAAGAAACCAAAATAGGGTTTCTGCAAAAATTATTTGTCTAAGGAGGTGAGCGAATGAAAATAAACCATCGTGACGAAGCCGAAGTAGAAAGTCACCTGATTCATATATTAGGCGAAGGTCACAACCAATGGGTGTACCGACCAGAGTTAAAGACAGAAGTTGATTTGTGGCAAAATTTGCGTGAGAAGATCACGCATAATAATCTTTCAGAAATTGGTGAACATCCTTTAACTGATAAAGAATTTGAAACCATTAAAACAGAATTGCTATTGAAAACTCAAACGCCCTTTGATGCAGCGAAATGGTTAAAGGGAGAAAATGGTATTGCTCGAATCAAGATTGATCGTGAAGATGCTTCTTTAGGATCAATCTCGCTGATTCTTTATTCCAACCAAGACGTAGGTGGGGGCTTGTCGACGTATGAAGTTGTGAATCAAATTGCCAAACAAGGTAGTAGTGCGGACGCACGTGACCGTCGTTTTGATGTGACATTATTAATCAGCGGCTTGCCGATTGTTCAAATTGAATTGAAACAGGTCACAGCAAAAGACGGTGTTTTTCAAGCCTTTAACCAAATAAAAAAATATGCTGAAGAAGGTTTCTTTCGTAATAACATCTTTTCAACGCTTCAATTGTTTGTTGTCTCAAATGAACAAACGACGCGCTATTTTGCCAATGCAATGCCTAAAGACATGCATCGGAAATTTTTGTTTAGTTGGCGGACAAGAGACAACAAAAAAGTAGATAATCTTTATGAATTTTGTAAGCAAGTGTTGAATATCCCAGATGCCCATCGGCTTATCGCTAACTACACGATTGTGAGCGAAGATCAAGACAATAAAACCTTAATGGTATTACATCCCTATCAGGTACATGCGATAGAGGCATTATTTGTGGCGGCCAATAAGCACCAATCCGGCTATGTTTGGCATGCAACTGGTTCAGGAAAAACGTTGACAAGTTTTGTTGCAACTAAACTTTTAGCGCGCAAGTCTGGTATTGATCGTACGATTATGCTGGTGGATCGCAAGGACTTAGATAATCAAACCACCAATGAATTTACAAAATTTGCCTCAGAATTTAATACAGGGACATCTTCTGGGGATGCGAAAGCCAATAGTTTAATTGTGGGAACTGGCAATGCAAAAGAGCTAGGCAAAACACTTTTGGCTGATGCAAATGCCAACGTAATTATTATTACCACCCGCCAGAAACTAGACGCAGCGCTGAAGTATGCCAAAAAACAAGAAGCCAAAAATGGAGCCAAGCGATTTGAAAAGCTGATTGGGCAACATATTGTTTTTGTAGTAGATGAATGCCATCGCGCTTTAAGTGCTGAAAATATGGAGGAAATCAAACAGTTCTTTCCTAACTCTACTTGGTTTGGCTTTACAGGAACGCCGATATTTGAAGTGAATAAGAAGCAAGCCCAAGGACAATTGGCTCGTACTACTCGAGACCAATATGGGGATGTCTTGCACACCTATACAATCAAGAATGCCTTAGAAGATGGTTCGGTATTAGGCTTTCAAGTGGAGCATGAAAATACCATTGAGCCAACCTCACTAGATAATCGCATTCACCAGAAATTACTTGAAGTCGAAAAATATGCAAAATACTCTCCAGAACAAATCAATTTGGTTGTGGATAATATAGATCAAATGAAAAAGGAGAGTTACATTGAGCCGATTGTTTATGAATCAGAGGAGCATATTCAGAAAGTGATCCATAAAATCTTTCGTCCTAATAATGCCTATACAAAATTCGATTTTAGAAATGGACGACCAACAAAGTCTGCTATTTTGACAACAAGCTCTATTGAGATGGCAAAGAGATACTATCGAGCGATCAAAGAAATGACGAAAGAATCAGATTGGCTTCAAAAAGAATTTCCTGATCAACCGATTCGTGAAGGAAGAACGATGGAGGACCCGGATTTTCCGCGAATTGCCATTACATACTCTATGGATGAGAATGCAGCAAGTGCCAAAGAAAAGCAAGATGAAATGCAGCAGATTATTTCAGAATACAATGAGTATTACCATACAGCATGGACAATCGCAGAAATTGAACGCTATAACGGAGATATCAATAATCGTTTGGCACGGAAACGAGCGGAATTTAAGCAATTCGGTAAGCAAATTGATTTAGTGATTGTCGTTGATCGGCTTTTAACAGGGTTTGATGCCCCTACGATCCAAACATTGTTTGTCGATCGAAATCTAGAATATGCAGGATTAATTCAAGCCTTCTCACGAACCAATCGCACATATCCCGATAAGAAGAAAGGGCTAGTCATTACATTTAGAAAACCTGCGACAATGGAATATAATGTGACAGAAGCAACAAAACTATATTCAGAAGCACAAGAAGAATCTGGGCTGATTTATCCAACCTATGAAGAATCAAAAGCACGCTTTGAAAAGGCATATAAGCAATTACAAACATTTACTGTAATACCTGGAACAACTGAGAATACTCCAATAGAAACCCGAGTAGATTATGTGAAAGCTTTTCAAGAGTTGAATAAGGCTTATGAAGCATTGGTTACGTATGACAATTACAATGAAGAGATGGAACAATCAGATGTTTTAAAAGAACAGGTTTCTATCTTAGAAGAACAAGTTGGCTTTTATGAAACAATCAAGGGCTCGTTGGTAGATGAGCAAGAGGAAGAAGGAGGTATGAATTTTTCAGCTATTGAGTTTTATAGCGACAATTCAATCCGACTGTATGACATTGACTCCTCATATATTGATCAATTATTAGGTACTTATGCAGCCAATAGTTCAGATGTACGTGAAGAAATTGAGAAAGCTTTGAAGAAATTAAACAAAACTGAGTGTGTCAAAGAAGTGTATCGACAAATCTTGAATGCCATAGATTCCGGAGAGCTTGATGTGAAAGAAGATATTTTTGCCATCAAACGACGCTTCTTTGTGCAAGCAAGAGATCAAATGATTCATGCGTTCTCAAATGAATGGAATGTTTCGGCAAATGAACTTCATTATTCAAGTATTCAATATGTTGTTGGAGAGGACCCAATTCCTAATATGAAAGGGATTATCCAAAGTAAAGATTTTGAGGCCTACAAAGAAAAACATCCAACCGCGAAGCCATTCCAATACCCGCAACAAATGAAGCGAGCATGGAGAACTGTGTTGTATGAAACCTTGATCCCTCTAGAAAATGAACTAAGGTAGGTAAAGAATGAAGGGATAGTAATTGAAGTAGCTGGTTTTTATTCTTCTGAAAAGGTGGTTGAGTTATTTGGCGCTTTATCAATTGAGCAACCTGAAAATGAAAGAAATTAAAGAAGAAGTTTTTGCTAAAGAAAAGCAATTGCAAGAACTCATTGAGGAAAACTTAGAATCATTATTTAATTTGGACTTTGTTGCTTCAGAATTTACTGTAGGTAATTTTCGGTTAGATACGGTAGCTTATGATTCTGATACTAAAAGTTTTGTAATAATTGAATATATGTCAAGGGCCATAATAAAATGTTGGTTTTGGGCCATTGAAATTGTAGGTAGTTTTCTCTTTATCGTTTCGTTTCTTTTCCTTTCGTTTCACTATAACTTTTCATTCGATAGGAAGGTCCTGTAATTTGAATAATTTTAGAATGATGGACCAATCGGTCCAATAAAGCATTAGTCAATTTCTTATTACCAAAAATTTCGGACCATTGAGACAGAGGAATATTCGTTGTAATAATCGTTGATTTTCTTTCGTATCGCATATTAATTAGTTGAAACAGTAAGTTAGATCCTTCTTTTGAGAAGGGGAGATACCCGACTTCATCAATAATTAATACAGAATAGCTCGCATATTTTTTGAGCATGGTATCACTTGTCCCACGTTTATGTGCCCGGATAAGTCGATTAACCAGTTCTGTACTAGTGATAAATAAACAGCTCTGCCCTCTATCAATACACTCTAAACCAATTGAAACGGCTAAATGGGTTTTTCCAACACCGCTATTTCCAATGAATAAAAGGTTGTCATACGTGTCTAAAAAGCGTAATGTCACTAAATCTTGAATTTCACTTTTTTTGATTTTGGGTTGAAAATCAAAGTTAAAATCATGAAGGCGTTTATGATAGGGAAACATTGCCCGTTTTAAAATTTTTCTTTGGGTCTCCTTTCTACGATAGCTAATTTCTTGATGTGTTAATTCAAATAAAGAATCAACTAGAGATTGTTCATTTTTAGCTACTTCATCTAAATGGGCAGGTAAAATTTCTTTGATACAGGTAAGATTTAAATCTGATAATTGATTTAATAACTGATGGTAATTTGACATATGAGCCTCCTTATAATTCATCGTAAGCATCTAAATTTTCTTCTACAAAGCGCTCCAACTCTTCGTCTTCTAAGTATTTGAAGACATCAGATCGAAGAATCTCAAGAGAGTCATCACGTTGATAATTTAAGGTTTTTTTGCTTAATGGGTGCGAGTGAATACATTGATGGCCATACCAAATGAATAGACTGTCCTTACGGACATCTAAAGTTACCTCTTTACCAATATATTTCACGGGAACAGAATACTTTGAGTTTTGATATTGGACCATGGATTCAATGGAAACTTTTCTAATTACGTGTTGGGTTCTAGAAACATATCTGACTAATTCTAAACGATTGAAAGGACGCAACATCGATTGTTCATCTATAAGAAACTTAGAGGGATGATTATTCACTGCTTGAGAACGTTCATTATTTAAGTCATTCATAAACTCATAGACGATTCGTTTTAGCTCCTGCTCATTTTCAAACTCGTAGTTAAAGACCATTAAGCGGTTAACAGTACGAGCTAAAGCTTCAACTTTGCCTTTGGTTTGTGGACGAAAAGGGCGACAAGCAATCGGATTGAATCCAGCATCTTTAGCAAATTGACGAAATTTTTCGTTAAAAACGGTTTGACTAAATTGGCTTTTATTTCTATCAACAACTGTTTTCATATTGTCAAACCAAATTTCTTGAGGAACACCATTCCCGCAGTACTCAAACGCATTGACCAAACAATTGAAGACATTCGCTTGGGTTCGATCAAAGGTTACCTTTAAGTATTTCATGCGAGAATAGCCTAGAATATATAGAAAAAGATTGAAGTAAAAGACTTCACCATGTTTACTCACCATCTTAATATTTTCTTTCCAATCGACTTGAGCAGAAAGACCTGGCGTCGTTTCAATTCGAATGGTTGCTTTTTTTACACGCTTTTCTCGATAGTTCCGACAATATCGTTTGACGGTGGTATAGTCACCTTGATATCCTTTTTTCTTAATAAAATAATAAATTGAAGAAGCGGAACAGCTTAACTCCATTTTATCTTTAATAATTTCTTCAAAACCGCTTAATAAAAGAGGAGCAGAAGATTGTCTCTTTTTGATCTGTTCTACTTCCCCTTTAGTTCCAGCTTCATAGTAACGCTTGACTGTTCGGTAATCACAATTATATTGCTTGGCCATGGCTGCATAGTTAAGTTGAATATCGTTCATAATGTGTCGTAAGACTCCTTCTAAGACATCTTTTCGCATGAGTCACTCTCCTTGAATGGTTTCATGAAAAAGAATATCAGATTTTAAATCTAACCTACATTTTCGATGGCCCTTTTCCTACATTTTATCGTGGCCCTTTACACCAAGCAGTAAATTCATTTATCGCAAAAACGATTGTAACATCTGATTTAGGGGCAAAAATTGCCGAAGCTTATGGCATTGAAGTTAGAAACACGTTAACAGGATTTAAATTTATTGGGGAACAAATCCAATTATCAGAAGAAACAAAAGATAAAACGTTTCTTTTCGGCTATGAAGAAAGTTTTGGGTACCTGGTAGCCCCATTTGTCAGGGATAAGGATGCGATTCAAGCAGCTGTATTATTGGCTGAGACCGCACTGGACTGTTTCCTTTCTGGAATTGATTTAGTTGATCGCTTGAATGAAATCTATGACCGTTATGGTTATTACGAAGAACAATTAGAAACAAAAGTTTTTCCCGGTAAAGATGGACTGTCGCAGATGAGTCAGCAGTTAGATCGTTTAAGATCACTGTCATTTTCTCATTTGGGGGATTTTGTCTTAATGGCCAAAGAAGATTTCCTGACTTCTGAACGGTGGATGGCCGGTCAATCAATCGAAAAAATTACATTACCATCATCCAATGTTCTAAAATATATATTTACCGATGGTTCGTGGGTCTGTCTGAGACCTTCAGGTACAGAACCAAAGTTTAAAATTTATTATTCTGTCAATGCGTCAAATCAACCATCCGCTACACAGAAGATGCAGCAGTTGCGAACAGCTTTTCATCAGCTGTTAAAATCTGAATAAAAGACTTCCAAAAAAGTGTCCTCCAAAAATTGGGAGGCACTTTTTTTCAGAAGATTTATATTTATAATAATGAGAAATTTTTGCTCCACGGTTCATGAACGACTAGCGTTCGCCATTGCAATCAGTTGATTTTCCGATGCTAAAGGGGCGCTGATAGAAATAATTTGATCAAATTTATGAATGTTTTCTTCCAGTGGATGATGACTGACCATCACAACCGTCAACTCGTTGTCTTCCAAAAGGAGATTCTCAATGAGCAACGTATTCTTTTTATCTAATGAAGAGGTTCCTTCATCAAAGAGGATGACTGATTTTTTTTGAATAAAGGCTCTGGCTAAACCAATGCGCTGTTTTTGTCCACCGGAAAGATTGGTACCGTTGTTTTCAACTACTTTGTCAATATCATCTACAAAATCTGCCGCGGCTTTATTCAATGCTTCGGCTATTTCTGTGTTTGCGTAGTTGTTCCAAAGAGCGACATTTTCTTTATAAGAAGTGTTGAACAAATAATTGTCTTGGTCGATATATTGAATAAAAGAGTGGCTATCCACATCTATCAACTGATGACCATCCACCTTTATTTCGCCTGAATAGCCTTCCAAATCACCAATCAAGATTTTTAATAAAGTACTTTTTCCGCTGCCACTATCACCCGTGAGGAGATATTTTCCCCCTTTTTTTATGTCTAAACTGAAATTTTCTAGGATCGGGAGATTTGCGTCATAGCCGAAAGATAAATTTTCGATTCGTATACAATCAGTGAATTCGTTGTAGTTTTTTTTCGTGGCGCGAACGATTGGCTTATCAACAAAAAATGTTTCTATGACGGGCTCTATGGATCTTAGTTCCATGGCCGATTGACCTACCAACGATACAGAGTTAAAGATGTTTGCTGCTAAATTGCCACTGGAACTAATAGCTCCAATCGTCGTTTGTCCGATAATTGCCAGAAAGCCTGTCACAATATCTACGACTACTTGACTCAATAAACTAGAAAAAGCAATGAGGTTCATAATCTTGTGATTTGTTTTTGCAATGGCAACCTTATTCTCAGAAAGGTCTTGAGAGTATTCGGTAATCTTTTTTGGAATTTCTGCCAGCCTATTATTGTAACGGAAAACGTTGTAACCTTTTAAGATATTGGCAATCCTTTTTGTATAAGAGGAATTACTAGTAGATAACTTTTGTCCAAGCGCCACAAGAACTGTCCCGAATTTATTAGGGATATAAAGGATCAATCCCGTTAAACCAAGGACCAAAACGACCAGCCAAAGGTTAAAAAGGGCCAATGCAACAATTGAGAACAAAATCAACCATCCGTTAAAAAAAAGACGATATAAACTCATCACGCCCTGCGTTTCGATTTGTGTGATATCATTTGTCAGCTTCGACACATAGCCATCAGCCGTGATTTTATTGAAGTCTGCTAATGGGGCTGTCTTGATAGAGTCAGCTTCACGTTTTCGCAATGAAAGACTGATTTTTTGTAGTTCTTTCTCCTGATAAACTGAAAAGAAATAGTTTGAGCAGACATAAATCAGCCAAAGAATGAGAATCACTAGGTCCCAAAAAAGAAATTGGCTGATATTTCTGGCAAAGATAGCATTAGTGGCAAAAGCCAGTAGATAACTTGGCAGAACGCGTAAAAAGGATAAGAGGCCTGACAGCAACAGCATTTTAAGAATATTGCTTTTATAATGTTTATAGAGTGTTTTCACTGATGATCCTCCAATCTCTGTCGGATACAATCCACTAAGAATAAGACGCCGATTTCCCCTGTGAGAAATCTCGCTTCTATTCTTGAATTGGTGCAGTCCGGGTATCGATTCTTTCCCTTGAAATTGACCTTGTAGGATAGTAGATTCGTTAATAGAGAGTTGTAATCGTTTCTTTTGAGATTATTTGTCAGAACTTTCAAATAGGCGATACCACTAATACCGTATTCAAAGCTGACATTTGAAGAAACTAGTGGCAGTTCTTTTATTTGCTCAAAGGTTTCATTTTTCATGGCTTCTGTCCCTAATCCACTTCGCAAAACATACCATTTTGCTAGTAGCAGACCGGCTTTACCATTTGCCAAATAAGGTGATTTATTCGCATTTCTTTTACTGATTTGCGGGAAATGTGTCTTGCCAAATTTTTCTGTATAGTTCAGCCAATCAGTAAGACTCTGGAGTATTCTTTCCTCACGAAAAAAACGATAAGCTTCCACCAATGAACAGACGATCATTGCTGCACCATCAAGAAGCCCTTCTCCCTCAACCCCATCAATTTCTGAAATAAATCTGCCATCTTGATTCTGAGAACCGATTAATTTTTGTATCCAGAGGTGAATCATAGGTTTCAATCGATTGATCGTTTGTGCTGGACTCATAACCAAAACAAGAATAATCAAGTGAGCATAATCAGCCAAACCGGTTCTATTTACATGTCCTATTTTTTCAAAAGAGAAATCTACGTTATTTGTAAAAGTTATTTTTTGATTGTCCATTAAATAACTGAGATAAGCTAAAATGAATAGTTCTTTTTCGTTTGCTAAGTCTGTTAAATCAACCGAACTGCTTTTTGAGTCGATCAAATGAACTGCATTCTTATCCACGTTGGAAAGATCATCAGCTAATAGATTTTCTTTTATTTCGTTATACGCTAATGAGACGGCTTCAAGTGGGTGGGTGCACATAAGATGGAGCTGGATTTCAAGGTTCGTCGAATGAGGTCTCAATAGTAAATTGCTGATCAGTGAATAATAACGACGGTCTAGCTGATAATGACAAGCAAAAAGATAAAATGTCTCCAGTGCTGCTTGCTGATCCAATTGCGCCAGTTGGTTTGTTCCGATGAAAAGGTTAATAATCAGGAGCCCTAAGGAAACATAATCTCGCTTCATTCTGTCGATTGAATGATCCCCATTATCAAAACCAGGAGTCTTTACGATGTAATCGTATTGTTCAAAAGCAAATTTTCCACCTTCAAAATCTATGATTACTGGCTGTCCGTCTCGTAACATAATATTAGTATTGGAAATGTCATGAATCGTGATTCCAAATTTATTAATCGCTACTATCATTCTCATTAACTCGATGATTATCTTTTGAGCATCCTGGCGATAGCTACCAGTAAGATCGTCGAAATACACTTCTTCAACTACTCGATCTGAGAACTCAGAGAGGGTGGGTCCTTCAATAAATTCGACTACCGTAAAATAATGCTCCCACTCGTAAAAACTGTCATAAACCTTTGGGCAATTCTGCGGAAAAAGGTTAAAGAAGGCTATTTCTTTCTTGCGCATGTCAATACAATCACCTGATGAAGAGGATTCGATATAGGGGCGCGCTTCTTTAATAATCACCTTTCGATTGCCGATAGTATCCGTTCCTAAATATACATCGCCGGTATTGGAGTAATGAACAGCTGTTTCTACTTTGTATCTATTATTCAGCAATGCAGATGGGTTCTCTTGTTGTGAACTATCATGAAAGGGATCTTGTACAAAAGGCGGCTGAGAATAATAAGGCAACCGTTTGTCTTCGATAATAGAGCCATCGGGACAAATTAATTGCTTTCTTTCTGTCTCTGATTCATTTTCGTCCGCTCGACAACGTCCATACCTGTAGTAGAGGACTTTACAATCTTTATATCTCTTGTCTGAAAGAACGTAAGGTCCCTGAAAATCATTTAATCGGGTATATAACTTTTCGCACATCACAATAAACTTCTCTAAAGTTGAGGGATAGATTGTGATGAACTTTCCTGAATAGGCTCTAGGGGTACTTTTAGAAAGGTTGTTTGTAAACTGATCAAGATTCTTCAAAAATTTCATATCTACATCATTTTCGATACAGCATGAGATACATTCGCTCAGTATCAAAAAATAATTAGTATAAGTAGCAGAAACATGAATTTTCCATCCTTGCTTGGGAACGTTCTGGTTAATGTTTAAATAAGTAAATGCTTGATCTGTATATGTATTTTTTAGATCAGGATAGATGAAGTGGAATGTATTGATGAAATCCATTGATTCCCTCTTTTCTTGACGTATTGATTTCATTTTTTTGAAAAACTGGCTTTACTCCCCTTTTGCTCGACAAGGACCAAACCTAAGCAAGGGGGACTTTGACATCTCTTTGTATCTAATTAAAAAAGAATAGAATGACCAAGGGGGGAGTATTCTATTCTTTTTTAATCGCATTTATTTTGTTGCTGATACTTTTAGTGAGATTTGACATTTAAACGTAAAGATTGAATTTGGAGAAACGGCAGAATCTTCTTTAAATGCTTGTAAGCTTAGTACTGTATTCATCTGAACACCACCTTTCCACTTGTTACCGTTACTATATCATCAGTAAATGTTCCCCAGTTTTTAAAAATGTGTAGTATACTATACGTGAAAAGGAGCGGTCAGATGAAGGCATATGGACCATTGATCAAAAAAATCAGAATGGCGAAACACTACACTCAAAAAGAAGTTTATTCAGGTGTTGCTTCCCGCAGCTTTTATGCGAAATTTGAAGCAGGAGAGTACGCGATCGAAGCATTAAAATTCAAGCGTATTTTAGAAAATATGAATATGAGTGAATCAGAATTTTTTTTCCTTTATGATAAGGAGAATCCTGCAACTAAGCGAATCACGATTAGAGATGTCATTGATACTTACTATGACTTCAATCTGCATTCTGTCGATAAGTTATTAGTGATCTATAGGGACAATAAAGCGTCAGAGATAAGCTCAGATCGGTTGATCAGCTCTGCAGCATATGCTTTGGCTTGGTCACTAAAACCGACCATCGATCACTGGCCTTTAGTGACTTTAAGAGAATATTTCACACGTCTTAAGAGTTTTTCAATGATGGAACTGGAATTGTTCATTACAACTTTTTTTATCTTTTTTGATGAGGAAGAACGAATTGAGCCATTACTCTCAAAAGCGATTGCTGCCGCAATCACTTGGTGGTCACTTTACCCAGAGTTGATTGATCGACTAATCGGCGCATTGTATGTCAATATGATTCAATTCTTGATTACAAATAATGAGTTAGAGAAGGCATCACTCTTAGATGAAAAATTGACGGAATCGCTTACTGATTCTACCTTCTCTCTGACCACGCAGCTCTACTTTGCTTTTTTTAAAGCCTTTCTAGCAGAAGATCGCGCAGAAGTAACGAATATCTTAAGCTTGCTTAGAAAGAATGATCGACAAACTTATACCATTCTTAGTAAGATCATCCAGTCGACAGCTTTTAGAAAAATTCTCAATATATCTTCATAAGCAGGCTGCTTAAAGGAGGGGCTAGTGAGCAAAAAGACATTGACCGCTACCTAACTGTTTTCGTTTCTGACTCGGGGAGTAGTGGCTGCCGGTCTGTTTCCACTAGTGCTAGTTGATAGAAGGATCAACTAGCTTTTTTGTTTGCCTTGCTGAAGTAATCATTGGTGGGAGTAAAAGTCTGAGACGTAACTATGCTTTTCCAGCGCCTGGTTGAAGATTATTTTCTAAAGGGATCAAAGCGATTAGCGAAAAGAGCTATCGAACGAGCAGCAATATGGACCACGTGTGTTCGAATCGCTGTGTTGATTCACTGTTGAAGATAAGGGAACAAGACGCAACCTTTCTTTTTTAACACCAAACATGTCGCCTCATTTTCTAAGTGGTAGGCGATAATTAAAGGTGCAGAAAAAGCAGAGGAGGCATTGAGAGATGTTGAGTATCTCGTTGGAAGAAAGCAGAACAATTTTATGTATTTTAGTAAGAAACCAGAGGCTGTTTTTTCAGACAAAAATTCAAATAGATTATTTCAGGAGGCGAGTTAAATGAAGCGCTATGACATTAACCGAGATTGGGCAAATTCAGGAGTGATTGAGGCTGGGAATTTAGTCTTTGTTGGCTATTGTGTCGGAAATATCGGACAATCGGTCGAACAACAAATAATCGGTGCTTTCGATCACTTGGAAGAACGGTTGAAACTAGCGGGACTTACGTTAGCAGATGTGGTCCAAATGGACGCTCTTTTCAAAGATATCTTTGATATTCCGATAATGGAAAAAATCATCAAAGAAAAATTTAATGGACAATACCCTGTCAGAAAGTCTATTCAGACTTCTTTTGCGCACCGTGGTGAGGTAGGCATCTTGTTTCAAGTGGATGCCATCGCATTTAAAGGAAAGGACTTTAAATAATAAAAGAGCTGAATTAGTCATTCAATTCTAAGATATTCAACTCAAGAAGGGGATTTGCTTCTAGAGTGCTTTCCCAGATCAAAAACAAACGGATTCCTCGGTAAACAACGGACGTTGATTTAACCGGGGTTTTTTTAATAGAATCTGATGAAAATTTCGTGAATTTTTTTACAATAACAATGCAAAATCAAAAACGATGGTGTTATAATCGTTGATGGAAATGTGAAGGAAATCACTATTGTTTTTTATCAGAAAATCTATTGGAAAAGTAGGGATCAAAGAGTTATGCACACACCAGAAGAAATTATGGACATTAGTATTCATCTAGGCACCAAAAAAGTACAAAAACCGATCATTGCGAAACTTATTTTAGGATTCATCGGAGGGGCTATGATTTCTCTTGGCTATTTAGCCTATGTTAGAGTCTCTGCCTCTATTCCAGAATCACTTTCAAGTCTCACCAGTCTAGTTGGAGCAGCGGTTTTTCCAATCGGATTGATTGTCATCCTGCTTGGGGGCGGTGAATTAATTACAGGGAATATGATGGCGGTAGCGATTGCTTTTATGGATAAGAAAGTCACGTTTCTGCAACTAGTGAAAAACTGGCTGATCATTACCTTAGCTAATATGGTCGGTGCGATTTTTGTGGCGTATTTTTTTGGTCACTTTGTTGGATTGACAAGTTCAGGAGTTTATTTAGACCAAATCATTCACCTTGCTGATCACAAAATAGCTGCGTCTTGGTTACAAGCAATTGGTTCTGGTATCGGCTGTAACTGGTTTGTCGGTTTAGCATTATGGTTGTCTTATGGTGCGAAAGATGCGGCTGGGAAAGTATTGACGATATGGTTTCCAGTCATGATTTTTGTTGCCATCGGGTTTCAGCATAGTGTGGCAAATTGTTTTGTCATTCCGGCAGCGATCTTCGAAGGCCACGGCACATGGTTGGAATTCTTTGCGAATTTTATTCCTGTCTATATTGGGAATATCATCGGAGGTGCGCTATTTGTATCCGGCTTTTACTATGCCAGCTACAAACATCATTAAGAAGTTTTCGAATAACAACACAATCCTATTCGTTCGTTGATAATGAGCTTTTTATATGGAAACTTGGTTCATTGTAAAAATAAAATTACTAAAGAACATCGAAGCGCGTTTTGAGAGTGTAAAATATTTTGTGTAAATAGAAAAAAGGAAGTCCCTTCTGTAGAATAGAGTTACCACAACACATTCACA
>NZ_JBDGBK010000061.1:0-18716 GCF_040910045.1 Enterococcus sp. RTP21361st1_A6_RTP21361_211029
GGAGTAATTATCGTTCCAAAGATCATTTCCTGTTTCAATTCCGGTTTTATCCAGAATGATTTGACCTTTTTCTCGCGTATTTTTTGAAGTCACTAAAATGGTCTCACCCGCTTTGATCGTAGCAGTCATGGGTGTGGTATCAATCGTATAAGGCGCCGGCACTGATTTTTCAGTAATGGTTACTTTTGTGCCATGAGGAATCCCATCTAATGTCGCAATCCCTTCTTTGTCAGTAGTCACGTTTTTTGCAGGTAAAGATTTTCCAAAATCTAAATGGAAAACCGTTCCTGGCACAACTTCACCAGATTCTTTATCGACTTTTTTGATTTTTAAAGCTCCCTCAGTTTCCACATCAATTTTGATCGTGTAAGTGTTCGGTTTATCAATCGCCCCGGCCATCAAGGTTTGTTGGCCAGCCATTTTGTAAGCAACCGGTGTTCCAGTTCCAGCAGATTTCTTAAGCGTCAACACACCGCTTTCTTTTGAATTGGTATTCGGTGTGATGACCAATTGATTGCCATTGACACGATAATCAATATTTGCGGTATTTTCCACAACTTCATCGAACTCTGACAAATTCAAATTATTCGTATCCGTTACAGTAGTCGATTGGCCTAACACAGTTTTAGCCGTGCTATTGTGGAAACTTGGTTTCTTCTGATAATCGGAAATAGCTTGATTAATTTTTGCCTCAATGGCTGCGATATTTACGGCACTGCCATCTGGATGCTTCATAGAATGAAGAGTATATCCATTCACTTCTTGCCAGATCATCTTTTGAGCAACCATTTGTGTATCAATGTCTGTACCGGCATTTTTCCATAAAACGGAAACTAATTTCGCTTTCTCTGGCATATCCGGCAATGGATTTTTCTCATAACCAAGAGTGAACTCATTGTAAATTGGCACCCCTGGTTCAATACAGAAAATATCTTGTTTCACGCCATTGTACACAGCATAATGTGGAACAGTGACTTCTGACATTGGACGGCCGTCACTGAAAGTTCCTTCTACAGCATACTGATGTGCTAAATCAAGTTCCACGGTTACCGTTTGTGGATGAGTAATTTCATCGGCGAAGGCAATCGTAGGACCAATCACTCCGCCAATTGTTTGACCAAATAAAGCTAACGTTGCAAATAATCGCCAATTTTTAAATCTCGGCTTTTTCATAAAATAAAATCTCCTTTCAAAATTGGATAATAAAAAAGAGACATCCATTTCTGAATGCCTCAAATGTTTAAAACTATTCTTTTCAAAAATTATCAGATACCGTATATCAAAAACTCCAAAGAGACTTTTCCAATATAGGCATACTGAATGATGCAATCCGTATTCGGGATATCTTTTCCGTCCTCGTATTTATCCATCTTACATTTATTCATAAAGCCTTCCTTTCTTTTTGAACATAAAAAAAGACCCTCAATTTTTGAAGGTCTCATCGTAAAAATTTACGTTATTCATTCACCCAAGCTTCCACTAAATCCACAGTATCACTTTGTGGACGCAAAGTTTTATCATTTATAAAATCAACGTTCACAATCATTGGTAAGGACAAAGCTGTCCCAGTGATAATACAGATACCTTGTGATAAACCTGGAAGCATTGATTTAGAAACTCTATCTAGAGTTGATAATGAATTATCAATTATTTGAAGATCTCGCTCATTCACTAGTTTGTGTAGAAAGAAATTATGAACTTGTGAGAGAAGTGTGGGTGAAATATCTGCTGGTCTTTGACTTGATAAAGTAAGGAAAAAACCAAATTTCCGACCTTCTTTAATGATTTCCTCAAAAGTAGAAAGTCTATAATCCTTCCATGACGTATTGTCGTTTCTTGATTGATCAGACAAAATATTATGTGCTTCATCGATAATAAGATGGAAACTAATCTTATCTTTACTCGTCTTCTGCTCATCAAAAAACATTTTTGAAGTTAACATCGCTACAATTTGTTTAGCTTCTTGATTCAAATCACGTAAAGAAATTATCTCAAGAAATTTGACATTGTCGATCTGTTCCACTATCTCTATATACTTCTGAAAACCTTCAATACGGCTATCGATTCGTTTTAGAAGCGGGTCTATATGATCCGATATGACATTTCGATATAGTAAGTCTTTGACTAATTGTAATTTACATCTAAGTTCAAACTCTTTGAATATATTTAATTTTTCCGTTAGAATCATATTTTCAACCTGATTAAGATTAACGGCCTGCATATGTTTACATTCCCAATTTCCATCAAAAAAAGTACTGTTTACAATAAATTTTGCAGGGTCATCCCTGCTGTATATCTGTGCCTGTTTGATTGGCTCCAAAGCTTCACCAGAATCATAAAATTCATCCAGAATACTTACAAATCTATTCTTTAAATCCATATTGGGAAAAGTCGTAAATATCTCTCTGAGTATAGAACTTATCCATCTTTGTAGTGACTCTTCACCAAAACCAAACTTATTTATCCCTTTAAGAACACGTTCCAAAAAAGGTTTTTGAGTTTGTTGAGTCGCGGAAAAAAGAATAGACAAGATCTCAGAACTAAAAAAGATATCCCTTTTAATCTGTAACCTTTTATTTGAAACGGTTCTAGTAGATAATTCATATATATTTTTTTCGCTCTTAGGTACACCAAATGAGTTATCATGCACGTACTCACCGTTAAAGTCTATGACAACAAATCTACTTTTCTCTCTTAGCAATGGGAACGGTTGTTTAAATAGCTCAAAGTACAATTTATGAAGTGTATTTGACTTACCACTACCAGTATTTCCAAAAATACCAATATGTGACGCAAAAAAAGAACTTATTGGTAAGTTAACCTCAATTTGCTCATTTAAGCTTTTCCCGATTTTAATAGTTTGATCTCCATTAAAATGATCGAAGCTATTTACATAGATAGTTTGTGTCTCCTCAGTTGTCGGTATTGAACAAATATTTCCAATCATTGGAATATATGTTGTACCAGTAGTAAAACAGCCTTCTGAAATATATCCAATAATTTGGATATCAAGAATTCTTTTGATGGTATTCTTACTGAATCTGTTATCCAACTGATAGTTCTGCTTGTTATTTTGAGTATCCCAAATTGATTCAGAATTGACTCTGCCTATTATTTTAATAAAGTTCTGACGAATAACTACAAAACTATTTACACTTAAGTTTTTTATCACTTCACCATTATTAATATATGTCGCTTGGTTCATATCATCAAAAGTGATAGCTTTACACCTGATTCCGTTCACTTCAACAACTAAAGCAACCTCTATATTAGAATTATTCGTCATCATCTACTACCTCCGTATATTGACTATCAATATACTTTTCAGAAAGATTTCCTTCGATAATCCTGTTAAAAGCTTCAAAATCTATAACCGCATCTTTATTATCATAAACTGATACTTCCTCAGAATAAGTGACAATAGTACTATCATTTGATCTAATCTGATTTGTTTCTAACGGTAGGCGAGTCTCGTCTTCGATTTCAGTTTGTTTCATAATAAAATCTGAAGGTGTTATAAACACAATATTGGATGGGACCGCATTGGCTCCAAAGCTAAATTGATTTATTATTTCACTTTTAGTACCGTCTTTATAACAGAAAATGAATACTAATAAATTTGGATTATTTAAAGATCTTTGGACAATGTCTGTTATATGCTCATCTAAAAATGAAAAGCCGAATGCTATTAAAACTGATTGTTCCTTCTCAAGCTCATAAGACAGGAATCTAAGCATATTAAAATACTGTTCTTCAATTAAGGTAGACTGAAATTTCCTTTTTGTGGGTAAGACAATCTGTATTTCACTAATTTTTTCACTTATACCTTGTAATTGATCATAATACTTGTTACCAAAATAATTAATCACTTCAGTAGGGTTCTCAGTAAATCCATCAATACGTTTACCTAATACGACATCTTTCAACTTATCCATGTTAAAGAACCATTGATAAGTTGTATCATAAGCTGTATCTTTTTGAAGTTCTGACCAAACTTCTTCTGCTTCTCTAGCAGTTTTAATAGTGTCCAAAAGACTGTTATCAACAAGCACTCTATCTCTCCCGATAAAGTTTTGCTCATTCATCCAATTCACAGATCCATGACATTTCACCAAATTAATTGTTGGTAATTCGTTGGCATAATTATCAAAGGCCCCAGCATACAACATTGTCTTATTAAAATTTTCAGTGCTAAGATATCTTTTCATATAACCATTCGTCCCGTCATTAAAGAAAATTTTGGGATTCGATTCTATATTTTTTTCGACAGCTATTTCAAGAAACAAATCATAATTCGTAGTAAAGATATTAGTTCTTCTTGGAGAAACACGACTATTTCTTAGTTTTAGGAACTCCACGCAATTAAAAATAAATCTTGAATATTGATTCATCACAGAAGACCCAGAACCCAAGTGGTTTTCCGATTTACCTTTTTTTATATATTCAACCAATATTGAATTATCTTTGATTGCTATATAATAAAAAATAAACATAACTAGTCTTTTACCTTCTTCAGTTATATCTTTGCTAGTCATATATTCCTCAATTTTTCCTAAGCTTGAAAAAAATGGTACCGAAGCTCCTGCTCCAAATAAGAATGTCGTTCTTTTCTCTGAAAGAACAGATCTAAGAGCTTTTACCTTTGAAATTGTCATAATAGTTTCCTCCAAAATTGGAATTCACTATTATTTTACCACCAATTCATAACAAACGATGATTCTCCTCAAAATTGTATTAAGATATTTTTTTAATATCTCAAATTCAAGTAATCTATTCTTTTTAAAAACTAATTAACACCATATATCAAAAACTCCAAAGAGACTTTTCCTATATAGGCATACTGAATAATGCGATCCGTATTTGGGATATCTTTTCCATTCTCGTATCTATCCATCGACCATTTTGTAATCAGCGGTGAAAAAAACTTTCCAAAGTCTTCTCTTTCTAAACGATAATCCCTTCGAATCTTCCTGAATCTTAGTCCCATTCGGAAAGGATCCAACTTTTCAAATTGGTTAATCGTATTTCCCCTTTTCAACATTTTGCTAAAAGTCTCCCCATACAAAATATAAGGGACAGTCACTTTTCCAAGATAGGCAACATTCATTAATCTTTCAATATCAGGAATGTTCGCACCTTTTTCCCATCTATTCACAACATTCTTACCTGCTGGCCGAGTAAAGTTCTTACCAAATTTCTCCAGTGTCTCACCTCGATTTTTCCGAATCTCTTGAACTCGTTCTCCCATCGCTATTTTATCGATGATGGGTAATTTAAACGAACCGTCATCTTGTTTTATATCCATCAAAATTTCTTTACCATCGTTAGACAATAACTGAGTGATTTTCACAATTGCGTTTTTTGACAATGGTCGACTTTGATTTAAAAATTTATTTAGAAGAGATATTTCGATTCCTAACTTCTTAGATAAATCCTCACGAGAAAAATTATTTGTAGTTTGATATTTTTCTAAATCAATCAAGACTTGTTGTTTTCTTTGAGTCATATCTTTAATAAATGATTCAGCACCGAGAACATCACTCAAAATTCTATCGTTCTTTTTAGATATACTGCGTAATCCATTTTCATATTTTACGATTGTAGCTTGTGATATATTTGATAACCTTGCCAATTCTTCTTGAGTTAATTGCTTAGATAACCTAGCTTCTTTTAAATGCTTTCCCATTTTGATTAACTCATCTTTATTTGTTTGCATGAAAAAAGCACCACCTTATGAGATGCTTTCATCATACGCTGACAAGTAAAAATCCTCAAGGGAATTATTCCTTTTTTGTCCTTTTTTGTTAAGTCGTGACAACCGTATGACAGTTTAAACTTTTTTAAACGGGTAAATCACGAATTTTACGCCACTCGAAAAGGTTGATTTAATAGGGTTTCCCGTTGAAAACAAGCTATTTCGCGTTATCCTGGTCGTCCATTTTCAGAACGGCCATGAAGGCTTCCTGTGGAACTTCTACTGAACCGATTTGTTTCATGCGTTTCTTACCTTCTTTTTGTTTCTCTAGGAGTTTCCGTTTACGAGAAACATCCCCACCATAACATTTCGCTAAAACATTTTTGCGCAGAGCCTTGATATCGGAGCGAGCCACGATTTTTTGGCCAATCGCTGCTTGTATCGGTACTTCGAATTGTTGACGCGGGATGAGTTTTTTCAATTTTTCTACGATGGCTTTTCCGCGTTCGTAGGCAAAATCTCGGTGAACAATAAAGCTTAATGCATCGACTTTTTCAGCGTTCAACAAGATATCCATTTTAACTAACTTGCTGGTACGGTAACCGGACATTTCATAATCCAGTGATGCATAACCTTTTGTGCTGGATTTCAGTTTGTCAAAGAAATCAAAGACGATTTCAGATAATGGAATTTCATAGACGACATTGACCCGATAATCATCTAGGTAGTCCATGGTGACAAAATCTCCCCGCTTACGCTGTGAGAGTTCCATAACCGCACCTACATAGTCATTTGGTACCATGATTTGTGCTTTGACAAAAGGTTCTTCGACATTTTCAATAGTACCTGGTTCAGGGAAATCTGCTGGATTATCGACTGTCACGGTTGTTCCGTCTGTCTTGTTGACATGATAGATAACAGAAGGCGCTGTCGTGATCAATTCCAAATTGAACTCACGTTCTAAACGCTCTTGAACAACATCCATATGCAAGAGACCTAGGAAACCACAACGGAAACCAAAGCCTAGCGCTTGAGAAGTTTCAGGCTCGAATTGGAGTGCCGCATCATTCAATTGCAGCTTCTCTAATGCTTCCCGCAGATCATTGTAACGAGAAGTATCGATTGGATAGAGTCCACAATACACCATTGGATTCATTTGACGATACCCTTCCAAAGCTTCTTGGGCTGGATTATTTGCTAGTGTCACAGTATCCCCTACTTGTGTATCTTTCACTGTTTTGATAGCTGCTGTGATATAACCAACATCTCCCACCATCAATGCATCCCGTTGGATCGCTTTAGGTGAAAATACCCCAACTTCGGTGACATCAAAGGTTTTTCCATTACTCATCATTTGAATTTTATCCCCAGGTTTGACCATCCCATCCATGATACGGACGTTCAGAACAACCCCTCGATAAGAATCGTAGACAGAATCAAAGATCAATGCTTTCAATGGCGCTTCAATATCTCCAGCTGGTGCCGGTACATATTCGACAATTTGTTCTAAGATATCTTCGATGCCAATTCCGGCTTTGGCACTAGCTAAAACCGCTTCACTTGCATCGATACCGATAACGTCTTCGATTTCTGTACGTACTCGTTCTGGGTCTGCTGCTGGCAGATCGATTTTATTGATGACTGGTAAGATCTCTAAGTCGTTGTCCAGAGCCAAATAAACATTGGCTAATGTTTGAGCTTCAATCCCTTGAGCTGCATCCACAACCAATACAGCACCTTCACACGCAGCCAAACTCCGCGATACTTCATAAGTGAAATCCACGTGTCCTGGTGTGTCGATCAAATGGAAAATATAGGTTTCACCATCTTTTGCGGTATAATTCAACTCAACCGCATTCAATTTAATGGTGATTCCCCGTTCCCGTTCTAAGTCCATGGAGTCTAATAATTGATTTTGCATTTCTCTGGACGTTACCGTATGAGTTTGTTCCAAAATCCGATCGGCTAGCGTAGACTTTCCGTGGTCAATATGAGCGATAATGGAAAAGTTACGAATCTTTTCCTGTCGTTTTTTCATTTCTTCTATATTCATGGATACGTTCCTCATTTCTTTTAGTCAGCTTTTCTATTATACCAACGAAATGCTGATAATTAAAGTATTTTTCTTGACCGATATCTAAACAAATTTGTTCAGGTTTTGCTATACTATAGCTAGTAAATAAATTGGAGTTGAAAGAATGGACAATAATTTTCATCAAGATTTGCATATTCGACCAGTAGAAGAAAATGATGTCGATCAGTTCAATGAGCTTCTAAGCTATGTTTTTCAAATCACTGAGTCGGACATCGAGGAAAGCGGTTATGAAAGCAAGCGTGAAATGATCAAATCAAAACGACCAATCTTGGAATTATCTAAAGTGTTCGGGTGGTTCAACGGTGATCAGCTTGTTTCACAAATTGCTGTCTATCCCTGTGAAGTGAACATTCATGGAACTCTTTACAAAATGGGCGGCGTGACCGGTGTCGGAACTTACCCTGAATATGCGGGACATGGACTGATGAAAGACTTGATCAAACTCGCTCTTGAAACGATGCGAGCAGATCAGCAATGGATCTCTTATCTCTATCCTTATAATGTTCCTTATTATCGTCGTAAGGGCTGGGAGATGATGTCAGATAAATTAACCTTCAAAATACGTGATACCCAGTTACCAAAAACGGTGGAAGTTCCAGGGATCGTTGAACGAAAAGAGGTAGATGATCCTGACGTTTTCACTGTCTATAATCAATTCTCAAGAGAAAATCATGGCGCATTACAGCGGACCGCTTTCCACTGGGAAGAATACTGGCGCTACGAAAACGAAGAAAGCCGAACAGCAGCTGTCTATTATAATAAAAGTGGTCACCCCACTGGTGTGCTTTTTTATTGGGTCGCCGAAGAAGTCTTTCACGTAAAAGAAATGTTTTACTTGAATCAAGAAGCCCGCAATGGATTATGGAACTTTATCTCGGCTCATTTCTCTATGGTCTACTGGGTCAAAGGCGATATCTATAAAAATGAACCTTTGGCTTTCTTGTTGGAAGACAGCCAAATCAAAGAAACGATCGAACCTTACTATATGGCACGCATCGTTGACGTAACAGAGTTTTTGAAAAAATTCCCCTTTAAAGCATTCGATCAGCCTTTTCATTTCGTTGTCTCCGATCCTGTTGCTGAATGGAATAATGGTATTTTTGGATTGAACGATGCTAAAGGTGAAATCATCGTTTCGAATGATCCGATCGGAAAAGCGGTCCAATTAGATATCCAAACGTTAACTTGCGTACTGATGAATTATCGAAGACCTGCGTATTTGGCTCGAATCGAGCGTCTCCATACCGATTCGGATACGTTACAGTTATTGGAGACTATTATTCCTGATATGGAAGCTTATTTTGGCGACTATTTTTAATCATGTTGATAAAATGAAGGAGAATGAAAATGAATATTTACTTTGCAGCCCCCCTCTTTGCTAAAAGTGATCTGCTTTATAATGCCGATCTAGTCAATCAAATCCGAAGCACCTATCCACAAGCAGATATCTATTTGCCACAAGAAAATGCATCCATTAATGATAAGTCTGCTTATGCTGATAGTAAAATGATAGCTCAAGCTGATACAGAAAAAGTTTTGGAAAGTGACCTAATGATTGCATTATTAGATGGTCTAACGATCGATCCAGGCGTAGCTTCAGAAATCGGCGTGGCTTTTGCCAAAGAAATCCCTGTCTTAGGGTTATATACAGACAGTCGCCAACAAGGAGCAGATAATCAGCAAAAGATTACTGCACTGAAAACTGTAGCCGAAAATCAATTTCATTATTTGAATCTCTATACAGTCGGTTTGATCAAACTGAATGGAGAGATCTATTCTTCAGAAAACGCTTTACTAGAAGGCTTGGCTGCCTATCTCGGGGAGGAACAATAAATGGGTGAGAATTATAAACGTTTATTAAAACTATTTACACTATTTGGCTTCCTTGTTTTCGCATTTTCTGTTTGGGAATTCTTTCGAGGTGTCTATCCTAAACAGCAAGCACTGATTTTTCTAGTTCAAGCATTACTAGGTATTTTGTTGATCTATGTACCTGAATTCAGTAAAAAGCTGTTCCGTATTCAACTGCCCAATGCGACTATTTACTTTTATTGGTTCTTTCTGTTGATCTCGGTCTTTATGGGAACGATTTTGCATCTGATTGAAATTATTTCCTTCTGGGATAAAGTACTGCACACAGTTAGTCCGATGGTTCTGACAGCAGTTGGTTATGGGCTGATCTGTATGTTCCTAAAAGATGTTCCAGTACGAGAAGTTTCTCCATGGCTTTTTCTTCTGATGGGATTTGCTTTTGCAGGCCTGTGTGGTGTTTTTTGGGAGTTCTGGGAGTTTATCTGCGATTCGCTTGGTGGAATGAATCTGCAGCGCTATGCGACGCTAGAAGGCACCCCATTCATTGGCCGCGAGGCATTGATGGATACGATGGGTGATCTTTTGACCAACACGATCGGAGCTGTATTGATGGGATTGATTGCTTACTTCCAAGGGCGAGGCAAGCCTGATTATTTTGAAAGCTATCGTATCAAAAAAATTGAACAGTGATTTTTATCAACTGTCTGAACTAATAAAATTAGTTCAGACAGTTTTTTTATCCGAATGATTTCGCAAAAACTAATTTTGACAATGATCTTTTTTTAGCAAAAATCTCCCAAATTCATTGAACCCGCTTTCATTAATAAAGAATAAACGTTATTTAATAATTTATGTTATTGGACGAGTCCTCTTTATACCAATAATTGCAAAAAGAATTGCCTGAAATGCAGTGTATTTGATTTCACGATTTTCAAAAGGTCTGTTATAATATTTAACAATAAGTCGACCTGGAAGTCAGTAAGGAGATCGCCATGATTTTGACGGTATTTTTTCTTTTGTGCTGCATGATCTTTTCATCTATTACCTATGCCTTTTCTAAAGATGCACGAAAATTCGTCCAACCCCTGCCTATTAAAATCATTTTCATTGCTTCTGCGGCGATTGCCGTTTGGACAATGTTCTTTTCCGTGATTGCGCTAGTAGCTTGGGTCGTTTAAAAAAGCATTCTTGCATGTTTCGAGTGAAGACTCGCTCCTGTGCAAGAATGCTTTTTTACTGTGCTTTTAAAATAATGAAATTTCACTTAATGGCCAGTAACGCAAGATAACTTTTCCTTGCATTTGATCGGCATCCACCACACCGAAAGAACGGCTATCTCTTGAAATCAGACGATTGTCTCCCATAACAAAATATTTTCCCTTAGGGACGGTAATAGAGAAATCTTCAGTGAATTGGGTTGCACTGGCCGCGATTTGCTGGAATAATTCCCGGTAGCTATATTCCTTTTGCAACTGATCATCCGCAAATTGCTTCTTAAAATCTTCTAAGTACTCTTCGTGATACTCTTTGCCATTGATTGTCAGGACGTCATTTTTCATCTCGATTTTATCTCCAGGCAAACCAATTAGGCGTTTCACCGCAATTTTACTGGTATCATCCGGTTCTACGCAAATAATCACGTCTTGCCGCTGATAACTTGAAATCTTGGAAGCAATCAAGCGTTGCCCATCAGACAAAGTCGGATCCATTGAATGCCCGCTGACTTTGACAGGCGTTAAAATAAACAATCGAACGACAACAATCACCACAATAAAAGCGAGAATAAACCAATTCTCTTTTAAAAATTTCTGCATCTTATTTTATTTGCTCCTTCAACTATTTTCTCAGTAGATCCTTCATTAGAAAATAGACCTGCGTTTTGCGTTTACTTCTCAATCTTACGTTTAATTTTCCTTTTCGGCAAGTAAAATCTTTTTACGAAAGTTTTTTTTTAGGAGAAATTTACCAATCTTTGTTTAATAAAAAGGAAGTTCTTAAACCACATTGACGTAGCATAATAACATGATGATTTTTTTATTCAAAAGAAAAAACCTGAAAAATAGCGGAATAGGCAGAAGACTTTATTCAGGTCTTTCCCACAGTATCATTCCGTCTATCATTCAGGTAATTCAAGGGTTATTTTTCTCGTTTAAGTTAGATGACTAAGAAATCTCTTATTCACTTATCGGTGTATTTTCAAAAACAAGCTGGTCATTCAACACTTCTATCGTCACTTTTGTTTTCGGCAGAACACGTCCTGCAACGATTTCTTTAGCCAGAGGTGTTTCTACCTCCCGTGTAATGAAACGTCGCAATGGTCTTGCGCCATAAGCGGGTTCGTACGAATGCTCTGCGATCCATTTTTTGGCTTCTTCTGTAATGGATAATTGAATGTCTTGATTTTCCAATCGTTGAGACAATTGAGCAATAATTTTATCCACGATACCTGTAACATTGGCTAGGCTTAGTGGCGTGAACAAAATTGTATCATCGATACGGTTCAAGAACTCTGGTTTAAAATGACCGCGTAATAGCGAACGAACATTTTCAGCCACCGATTCTGGAATCGTTCCTTCCCCAGTCACACCATCTAATAGTATTTGCGAGCCAATATTGCTCGTCATGATCAAGACCGTGTTCTTGAAATCTACCACTCGACCTTTTGAATCCGTCAATCGGCCGTCATCCAATACTTGCAATAAAATATTGAAAACATCTGGATGGGCTTTTTCGATCTCATCCAATAAGACGATCGTATAAGGGTTACGGCGAACAGCTTCTGTCAGTTGGCCACCTTCTTCAAAACCAACATAACCTGGAGGTGCTCCGACTAAACGTGACACAGAATGTTTCTCCATGTACTCACTCATGTCAATCCGCACCATATGATCTTCTAAATCAAACAGATTGACGGCTAACGCTTTGGCTAACTCGGTCTTACCGACTCCTGTTGGTCCTAAGAATAGGAAAGAACCTAATGGTCGATTTGGATCTTGGAGACCTGCACGGGAACGGATCACCGCATCACTTACTGCATCGACTGCCTCGTCTTGGCCAATCACGCGTTGATGGAGTGTTTCATTCAATTTCAGTAGTTTTTCCCGTTCGCCTTCTACCAATTTCGCAACCGGAATGCCTGTTAGGCGACCAACAACTAGTGCAATTTCGTTTTCAGTCACAGATTCTTGCACCATTCGAACGCCTTCCGCTTGGTTTTTTGCTTCCAATTCGGCAAGTTCTTTTTCTAATTGCGGAATCGTTCCATGGCGTAAAACAGCAGCGCGCTCTAAATCATAATTATTTTCAGCATCTTCTAATTCATGTTTGGCTTTGTCGATTTCTGCCCGTTTATTGGAAACCGCATTGACTTCATCTTTCTCAGTTTCCCATTGCATCTTCATGGTATTGGCTTCTTCCCGCAAATCAGCTAATTCTTCTTGCAGGTTTGCCAACCGTTTTTTAGAAGCATCATCCGTTTCTTTTTTCAATGCGGCTTCTTCAATTTCCAGCTGCATTAAACGTCGCGTGACTTGATCGAGTTCAGTTGGCATTGAATTCATTTCTACGCGGATCGTTGCACTCGCTTCATCAATCAGATCGATTGCTTTATCCGGTAAAAAGCGATCTGTGATATAACGATCGGATAATGTCGCTGCAGCAACTAGTGCATTGTCATGAATGTTGACCCCGTGATGGATCTCAAAGCGTTCTTTTAGTCCCCGCAAGATCGAGATGGTATCTTCAACCGTTGGTTCCTTGACTAAAACTTTTTGGAAACGACGTTCCAAAGCTTTGTCTTTTTCCATATATTGACGGTATTCGTCCAATGTTGTTGCACCGATCGTATGAAGTTCACCACGAGCCAGCATTGGTTTTAGTAAATTACCAGCATCCATGCTGCCTTCCGTTTTGCCGGCACCCACGATATTGTGGATCTCATCAATAAATAAGATGATCCGTCCTTCAGATTTCTTGACTTCTTTCAAGACCGCCTTCAACCGTTCTTCAAATTCACCACGGAATTTTGCTCCAGCGATCAATGCGCCCATGTCTAAAGAGAAAATCGTTTTGTCTTTTAAGTTTTCCGGTACATCTTTTCTAACGATTCGTTGCGCCAGTCCTTCAACGATCGCTGTTTTACCGACACCAGGCTCTCCAATCAAAACAGGATTATTTTTGGTTTTTCTTGAAAGAATACGGATCACATCGCGGATCTCTTCATCCCGGCCAATGATCGGATCCATTTTTCCACTGCGGACTTGTTGAACGAGGTCCACACCATATTTTTCTAAGGCTTTGTATTGTTCTTCTTGGTTTTGAGATGTCACACGTTCTCCCCCTCTCAAAGATTCAATGGTTGCTTTTAATTCTTTTTCATTGATTCCTTGACCTTTTAAGTAATTGGTCAATGGATGGTTTTTTAGTTTCATTAATGCGAGTAAAACGACTTCAGTCGATAAATACTCATCATTGAACCCTTTTTTTAGTTGGTCTGCTTCAGAAAGCAAACGAAATAAGTTTTGACTCATGCTTTGTCCGTATTGAACATTGCCACCTTCAACAGATGGGATTTCATCCAATAGTCGGTCAACTTCCTTCTCGAAAGCATCGACATCAAGACCAGCGTCCGTATAAAAATTGCGGCCAAATTGATTGGCTTGCAATAAAATTTTCCATAAATGAGCGATATCTATCTCCTGATGATGGCGTGTTATCGCTACTTGTTGTGCTTCTGCAATGGCACTTTGTAAAGTTGTTGTCATTTTTTCTGGGTTCATTGTTCTACCTCCCCGTCATTTCTAGGATTTCTCCTACATTGTAGTATACCATTTTGGTCAGTAATGGTCAAAAGATATGCAAGCACTTTTTGACTTTCTTTTTTAGCAAACTATCAGCAAAAGTTGACATAAGGAAAGCTAAGATGGTATGCTTAATGAACCATTTCAACGGAGGAAAAGCAGATGTCACGCTACTATTTTAAATTTATCTTTAAATTTATCAGAAAATCTGCTCTTAACAAGAACACGATGAAGCATTGTTAAGAGCCTACAAGCGCCTAGCGCATCTGCTTCATCAAAGACTCGGAGTGAGGTTTCTTTCTCATGCCCTGGTTTTTGGTGGATACTAAAAAGATTGTAAGCTGTAGACAATGACTGTCTATGGCTTTTTTATATGGAGGAAAATCATGTTAACACTATCAAATCTATCGCAACAATTCGGCGACAAAATCTTGTATGAAGAAGTCAGCGTTCAAATCAATCGTGGCGAGAAAGTCGGACTGATTGGACGAAACGGTGCCGGAAAAAGTACCTTGATCAAAATCATTACCGGGGAGATTCTTCCTGATGAAGGCCAGGTCACTTTCCCAAAAAATCTGAAAATGGGCTATTTGGATCAATATGTCAATGTGGACGAAACCCAAACCATTCGCGATTTCTTACGCTCAGCCTTTGCTGCTGATTTTGAAAAAGAGGCAAAAATTGCTTCACTATATGGTGAATATGCTGAAACATTGGATGATGAGTTACTTGAAAAAGCCGGTGAATTACAAAATCAATTGGATCAAGGTTCCTTCTATCAAATGGACACACTGATTGCTGACTTAGCGGAAGGTCTGGGCATTGCCATTCTTGGTATGGAAACCCCACTGGTCAATTTAAGTGGTGGTCAGCGATCAAAATTAATCTTAGCAAAAATGTTATTGGAAAAACCCGATATGCTGATCTTGGATGAACCAACCAATCACTTAGATGATGAGCACATCAAGTGGCTGGTTCAATTTCTCCAAGATTTCAATGGCACCTATTTGGTGGTTTCTCATGACCAACAGTTTCTCAACCAGATCACGACGCATATCATTGATATTGAATTTGGCAAATTAACGAAATATACCGGCAATCTTGAAAAATCACTGAAACTCAAAGCGTTGCAAAATGAAAGTTATTTGAAACAATATGAAGCCCAACAGGCACATATCAAGAAAACGGAAGCCTATATTCGAAAATATAAAGCGGGCTCTCGTTCTACGATGGCTAAAAGCCGAGAAAAACAATTAGCGAAAATCGAACGATTAACGCCACCAACAGATGCGCCGACACCGCATATTGCTTTTCCTTATGCCCCTATCGTCACAACATTGGCGTTGGAAACAACACACTTAGAAATTGGCTATGACAAACCGCTTTTGTCACCGATCGATTTGACGATACGCTACGGTGAAAAAATCGCTATTCGCGGGTTTAATGGAATTGGGAAATCAACGTTGATCAAGACACTCTTAGGTCAGATACCGGCTATCAATGGATCGGTTTCATTTCCCCAACACACAAAATTCAATTATTTCTCGCAAGACTTAACTTGGGAACAACCATTACAAAATCCTTTGCACTATATGAGCGATAAATTTCCTAAAGCTACAATCAAAGAACTACGCCGCCAATTATCCCGTGCAGGATTGCCGAGTCAGCTGGCACAAGAAGCGCTAAAATCATTGAGTGGTGGCGAACAAACAAAAGTCAAACTTGCCGAAATGATGATGATCAAAAGCAATTTTCTTCTATTGGATGAGCCTACTAATCATATTGACCAAGCAACCAAAGATAATCTGAATGCAGCACTGGCTGATTTTCAAGGAACTGTCTTAGTGGTTTCCCACGAAGCCGATTTCTACGAAGACTTTGCAGATCGAATTATTGAATTAAGTGAATAAGTACGACACTAAAAAATCTCGAAGAAGTGCCGAAATTTCAGCGAACTAGCTGAAGTTTTTGAGGCATGCCTTCGAGATTTTTTTGATTTAGATTTAATAGGAGAAAGAAAAAGTTTCATTCCTTTACTCACGCTTTTTCGTTCTTCAACTCTTCCAACTCAGCACTCATGGTTTTGCGTTTTTCCAAAATGACATAGACGAAACCGATCACGAATGGCCAAATAAAAGTAGCAAATCGATAAAGCAACATCGATGACGCTGCATCAACAGTCCCTACCATTGGTCCAAAAAGTAACATATAAACAAATTCAAACGAACCGATTCCAGCCGGCGTAGGAATAACACCCGATAGGATCACTGCAAAGCTGACAAAAGAAAGCGTCAGTAAGAAGTCGATTTCTGGATGTTTAGGTGCCAATACTACATAAGGAATCACATACCAAGCAGCCAATTTAACGACATTCCAGAAATAGATCCGTAAAAAAGCCGTACGATCACGGAGAATCGAATAGACTGTCTCCCGTAACGAGTAAATCTGCGTATTGCAAGTATCGATGATTTTGCGCATGCTCTTACTTTTGAAAAGTTTGTCGCTGATTACCACAAAAGCGACTTGAACGTTGACACTTACAGAAAGTGCAAGTAAAAAGGCAATAATCAGAAAAGTAACGACCATACCAGCTAATATCACCCAAATCATATTTGGGGCTTTCTCAAAGAATAAAGAAAATTGAATCACTAGCCCTGCGATAGCATAAGTCAAGACCGCCAATTTATACATGACCATATGCAACGTAGTCACACCTACACCTTGTGACAATTTCAATCCATTTTTACGATAAAAATTGACTTCTGATATCAACGTCCCAGCACCAAAAGTAATAATTCGATAGAATCCAGAGTAACAAACGGTAAATAAGCCGTCTTTCGTTGTAAACTCCGGTTGAAATCCTACAGCGATCTCTTTGACGGAACGTCCTTCAATAAATAAGTAAATTGTTCCTAACGCCATCACTGCTGTAACGATCGACAGACTGGTTTGTCTTAATTCCGCCAAAATATCAGTCATAGAGCTGCGAATAAAATAGTACATCGCACCTAAGATCACGACCATTAATAGCAGGTTTAAGGCAAATTTCACTTTTGCTTTCATTTTTAACTCCTTAGGCAAACTTAATAAACAATAGAAGATCTACAATCACACCGAAAGCAAAAAAAATATAAAATTTACGTTTGCGTGTTTTATGGTGAAAAACGCGTTGCGCGATCAATCCACCGATTCCGCCGCCAATCAATCCCATAAACAACAGATTCCATTCAGGGACACGCCATTTTTTTCTTACGGCTTGGTATTTATCATACCCCATCAAGCCAAAAAGATAAAGATTCGCTATAAGTAAATAAAACCACAATGGATTTTGTATAAATTCTGTCATCATTTCTCCTCTGGTTGATATTATTTAGCATCCAAGTCTTCTTCTTGAACACGGACACGAAGGGCCTGTTTCATCACCTTCATTTTAACAGGCAGATTATCTGTCGGATCGCCATCAGTTCGTGTATAAACAGTTTTTTCCTGAGCACGAATCTCAATTTCATTTGCAGTAAAGTACTCGACACCTGGCACTTTCGCAATATGACCACGTATGATCCGGGGCAAATAAATAATGAATTCCAATAGATTGAGTTTTGGCAATAAAATCATGTGAAACAGCCCGTCATCTGGTCGTGCCAACTCGTCGAAATTGGTAAATCCGCCAGCTGAATTGGACATGACTACTGTTAACAATTGACTCTTGCCACGCCAGCGTTTTCCGTCTGCAATAATTTCTAATTTGTATTGTTTCTTTTTGAATAAATAATGGAAAAACCGCTTGGTAAAAGCGAGTGGTCCGAACTGTTGTTTTTCTTCTTGCGAAGTAGCCGCTGCCGTATCGGCCAGCAATCCGATGGTCATCGTCGAGATCATCATGGAGTCATTGACCAATCCATAATCAATTTGTCGATCAGTCCCATTCAATATCGTTTCAAATGCTTCTTCAGGTTTGAGAGGAATCCCTAACATACGGGCAAAGTTATTGACCGTTCCGCCTGGAATAATTGCCACTGTCAGCTTATCTAACTGATCCACAAATGTTTGCAGCGCATGATGGATTGTACCGTCTCCACCAATGATTGCAATCGTATCGATTTGATGTTCTTTCGCATTTTTTTGGATTGTTTCCGGCTCAATATCAGGATTGGAAGGTTGCAAGACTGCTTCACTTTTAGGATCATGTTCTTCTAGATAGTTCTTAAAAGACTCTGCAGTATCCTTGGCATCGCTTTTACCAGCCGTATCATTATATAAAACCATGATCTTCATATTTTTCACTTCCTAAATAAAATAGGGCTGCGAATGGTGC
>NZ_JBDGBK010000062.1:0-18402 GCF_040910045.1 Enterococcus sp. RTP21361st1_A6_RTP21361_211029
CTGAAGAAAGTGGATTTCATTGGAAAAGAAATCGATATTCGCAGTTTCTTTCATGATTTTTATTATGAATCAGAAATAACTCCACACACGGTCTTGCCATCAATTGCCATCCAGTCGATTGCCTTTGCCTTACAAAAAAAGCACTTCTTCAGTAGCTATCCCAATGTTTCTTTGGGAGATTTTAGTTATACTCTAATGATTACTTTAGAACGTGAGGGAGACTTGCTTATCGAGTCAGAAATGATTCAAGCGCTGAAAGAACGAGAGGCATTCCAGCGTTTTTCAACTATCAATGATGTGATTGATGCGTCAATCGGGAAACGTTTGCCAGTGGAGGAATTATTGTATTTGTATGTGATGATTTTGTGTCGGCGTTCATTGACGGATCTGGCTGGAGAGCAGCAGTTTATTCAGGAACTCCAGCCGAATGTTGGGATTACAGACTGTGCCCAACTATTTTTATCCGCTTTTGGCCAGCAGAGTAATGACCTTCAGAGAGACATGATCCTTGTGCGTTCTTTTTTTACTATGCTGTATTTAAAAGAACAGCTATCACCAGTCACAAATCAAAATATTCTTGATATTCATGAAGTCGTCCAAGAGAAATACCCAGATTTGTATCTTGAGTTATTAGCATTCTTTACCGAACACCATCAGACAATCTCAGGGGGAAAGACAGCAGTAACAGAAATCACCGTGATGGCCGTCCTATTCATGGACTCACTAAAGGAAATCCATTGGGGAGCACCTAAAAATATTGCATTTTTATTAGAGGGAAACTACCTTGTTTGTCAGAATATCCAAGCAATGGCTATCAAATATCTTGGCCGGTTCCAGCACCTGTTTTTCCCGAATGCATTAGAGATGAACTTAGATTATTTAGAGCAGAATCATATTGATCTAGTAGTGACAAATTATAGTGAATATGTCAGTGATCAATTGATTGGAAACTGGCATTTGCTTTTTAAGTCAATTCCAGACGCAGAGGATTGGAATCGACTATTGTGG
This sequence comes from Enterococcus sp. RTP21361st1_A6_RTP21361_211029, assembly GCF_040910045.1. Lineage (NCBI taxonomy): Bacteria > Bacillati > Bacillota > Bacilli > Lactobacillales > Enterococcaceae > Enterococcus > Enterococcus sp. RTP21361st1_A6_RTP21361_211029. The sequence goes on from NZ_JBDGBK010000062.1 coordinate 1,009, forward strand.
GAAATCAATCCTCGAATCATCAATGAATTTTCTTTAAGAAATGGTCAGTAACACTCAGTTTGTTTCGCAACAAAGGAGGTGTCAGCAGTAGCAAATAAGAGCAAGAGGCTAGAGTCACATCCAATCAATTTGATGACATAAATCAGACGATCACGTACTGCTAGGTATCCGCTGTCAGCAGTACGTCGCTGAAGAATAAAAAAACTTCGTGTTTAAAAGAGCGTATTTGCTTATGAATAGGCTCTTTATTTGAGGTGTCGATTAGACGAGAGGAGTGTGTGGTTTGGGAAGAGCGTTGCTATTACCCATTTTATCAGTATTTAGTCTTGGTAGCTGTCTTAGTTCTTTTTTGATGGTTGTTGTTTATCGTTTGCCCCGTCAGGAATCATTGGGAGGCCGCTCTCATTGTGAGCACTGTGGAAAGGTACTAACCCCGTGGCAGCTGATCCCTATTTGGTCATTTTTATTCTTAAAAGGCAAGTGCAGGAATTGTTTGGTACCGATTAATCGCAAGTATCCAATAAGTGAAATCGTTGGTGGGATCCTGTTGGTCATATTGTATATATTTTAAGGAATTGGAGGGAAATCAAGAGGGCAATGATTGAGCAGGAATCAAGACGAAACAAAGCGAGAAATGATCAGAGGGAACAATCAAGAGGAACCAAATTATAGCCTGGCAGTATCCAGAACGAAAAAAGGATGGGGGATTAGGGTGGTGTTGACAAAAAATCCCGAATAATACGGTTGATTAGCGTGAACGTGAACACAGTCAAGGGTCTTCCATGAATGAGAGCCCTCGGACGAGAGAAGCAAGTCAGCCATTATTCGGGTATTCGAGGGATATGGTCAAAGATCCAATTAGGAATTTTGCTGCGAAGCTTCGTCTTTTTGATAGACAAATGCACCGTTAAAAATGGTTGCAGTGACTTCTACCTCAAGCAGCTCTTTTTCTGAAAGGGAAAGAATATTTTTCGAAAGAATACAAAGATCAGCCAACTGCCCGACTTTGATCGAACCAATGTCTTGTCGACTGAGTGCCCGAGCTGCATCAGCGGTATGAGCAACCAGAGCATCTGCCACATTCATCACTTCAGAGGGCATCAATCCTTCTACTGGAGAGCCGTTTTTTTCTTTTCTAGCCACTGCATAATAGATCGAATCCAATGGAGACACATCGATCACTACTGGGCTGTCGGTTCCAAATGCTACTACAGCATCGTGGGCGAAAAAGGATTGAAAAGGAAACATTTGACTAGCGCGTTGCGGACCTACTTCTTCATCTAACGTTTCATAGCCGACTAATAAATGACTAGGTTGAACAGAAAGAACTAAATTGTCTTGTGCCACTAAAGAAAGATCTGCAGGATCCATGACTTCCAAATGCTCCAGTGTATTATTTTTACCGGCAGAGAGAGGGAAGCGCGCATGACTTTCATTAAAAAAAGACAACGCTTGATGGATCGCTTGGTCACCGATCGTATGGATGCGCATCGGCCAATTTTGCTGGTTTGCTAAGAAAATCAACTGGCGCATTTTTTCAATTGCAATCAGCGGCATACCAATATCACCAGTAAAATAAGGCGTTTCGTACTCCGATTTCAACAAAGCAGTATGGGTACTTGTTACACCATCAAAGAACTGTTTCACACCACCCATTTGGACTTTCTCAGATCGATAGTTTTGATAGATATCAGTTAAATGCTCTATTTCCATTCGCATCGCAGGGTAAAAAACCGCCCGTAAAGTCGCTTTTTCGGCAACTTTTTGGTAAAGCTCTGGATAAATCAAGTCGTCCCAGCTTTCGCCAGTCAGGGCAACATCGCCGATTGTAGTAATGCCATAACGATTGAGCTGCTTCATGTAAGAAAGGTACGTTGAGTAACTGTTGGCTTGAAAAGATTGCAGCACCTCCGCCAAGTAATTAATAGCAACTGCCTCAAGAAAACAACCCGTCAATTCGCCATCTTTCATCAATGCTTCTCCACTGATTCCGGTAGGAACTGAATCGGTTGTGATTTCTAAGGTTTCCATTCCTTTACTGTTTAACCAAATGCTGTGGGCGTCTCCTGAAATCAGCATGACTGGCACTTCGTCACAGTAGTGATCAATCGTTGCTTTTGTGGGATAGACTTGTTGTCCAAAGTCACTGCTGAACCAACCAATCCCAATTTTCCAGCCATGGGTCACAGGAATTTGCGGTACTTGCTGGGCAACTGCTTCTTCAGTTGTTCCAGTGACATGAGTTAACTGCCCTGCATGGAGCAAAGCGGAAAGATAAAAGTGAATATGGGCATCGATAAAGCCAGGAATGATCATTTGGTCATGACAATCAATGATCGTTGTTTCAGCTGGTAAGTTGGTAGGTGTGGCATCCAAAGGACCCACATCCTTGATCCTAGTTCCTTCAATCAAAATAAAACCAGCAAAGGTCGTTTTTCTTTCTGTATCAAAAATGTAGGAAGACTTCAATAGTATATTCATTTTATAATCCCAACTTCCATTCGAGAAAAAGATCGTTGTACTGTTCAACGGCATTTTTTCCTAAGTATTCGTAGTGTTCCATCTGTTGCATTGCTTCCGGCTCTGGATAGAAAGCTTTATTGGAGGTCAATTCAGTCGGTAGCAGTTGCTTCGCGGTCTCACTCGGTGTCGCATAACCGACATACTCAGCGTTTTGAGCGGCATTTTCAGGACGCAGCATGAAATTGATAAACGCATAAGCTCCTTCAAGATTGCCGACGGTTTTTGGAATCGCAAAGTTATCTGTCCAGATAGCACCGCCATCATTAGGGACGACATAGGTTATAGCAGGATTCTCAGACATGACATACGCTGCATCTCCTGAATAGCCAATGCCGATCGGTGCATCGTTGTTGACCATCAAAGTCTTGATCTCATCAGTGAGGACTGCTTTGACATTGGGGCGTAATGCTTCCAATTTCTCGATGGCTTGTTGAAGGTTTGCTGTATCTAGCTCATTTTGAGAAAGATCTAAAGTCTGCAAAGCCATTCCTAACGTTTCTCTTGCGCCATCAACAACTAGAATATCGTTGGCAAATTCCGGGCGCCATAAATCTGCCCAGCCATGAATGGTGGTAGGATCGATTTGGTCACTATTAACCATGATTCCAATAGTTCCCCAAAAATAAGGAATGGAGTAATGATTGTTTTTGTCAAAGCGCTGATCCATCAGAAAATCAGAAAGATCTTCACTGCCGACGAGTTTATCATGTTCTAAAGGAATCAGCAGCTGCTCCTCAATCATTTTAGGAATCATCGATTCACTGGGGAAAATCAAATCGTACCTGGTACCGCCTTGTTTGACCTTTGTTTCCATTGCTTCATTCGAATCAAATGTATTATAAATCACTGAATAGCCACTTTCAGTTTCGAATTTTTTTATCAGATCGGGGTCAATATATTCTCCCCAATTATAAATAATAACCGTGTTAGCATCATTTGCTGATGCACTTCCTGTTTCATTGGACAGTACAGCTTTGCCAACAAAAAGAATACCTAGGATCGCAATGATCCCGCCAAAAAATACGTGCAATCTTTTCAATTCATCAATTCCTTCTTTCTTATCACATTCTTATTCCTGTAGAATAAATGAAACCTTTTAAAAAGGCAATAAAAAGTTAGTCAGTGAAAAAACTGCTTTTTCTGATAGAAAAGGGAAAGTCGAATCAGTTGTAAAATCAGGGATCATTGCCTAAGCTATGAAAGAGACCTTTCGTTTCTTTAGAAAAATGACGGAAGCTCATTTACATAATCTCAAGGAGTGATTTACATGGAAACACGAGCAGTTGTTATTAATGAATATGGTGGTAAAGAAAAACTAGCAGAAGCGAAAGTTTCACTACCTGAACTCGGTGCGGATCAAGTGTTGGTGAAAGTTGCAGCAACTTCGATCAACCCAATTGACTGGAAATTACGCGAAGGATACTTGAAGCAAATGTTTCCTTGGTCATTTCCGATTATTCTAGGATGGGATGTTGCTGGAGAAATCGTTGAAGTTGGTCAGAAGGTTAAAGACTATCACGTAGGCGATCGGATTTTCGCTCGTCCAGAGACGACACGATTTGGGACCTATGCGGATTATACGATTGTGGACAGCAACTTACTGGCGCCTGTGCCAGAATCTATTGCCTTCACGGAAGCTGCAGCTGTGCCTCTAGCAGGATTGACTGCATTACAAGCTCTATTTGATCATGGTTCGTTAAAAGCTGGCGAAAAAGTGTTGATTCATGCCGGAGCTGGCGGAGTTGGGACCTACGCCATTCAACTTGCGAAAAATGCCGGCGCCTATGTCATCACGACGGCAAGTCCCCGTAATCATGAACTTGTTAAAAAATTAGGTGCAGATGAAGTGATCGACTACCATACAACGGATTTCGAAGAAGTTCTTACTGACATTGATTTAGTTTTTGATACAATGGGTGGCGAGATCCAAAAGAAAAGCTTCTCCGTTCTAAAAGAGCATGGCCGCTTGATTTCTGTACTGAGTATTGAAGATGAAACATTAGCCGCAACGAAACAAATTGAAGCAAAAGCAATTTGGTTACGTACAAATGGAGAACAGTTAAGCGAATTAGCTAAACTAATGGCTGATGGCAAATTAGTAAGTGTGATTGGCGAAACTTTCCCATTGACTCGTCAAGGTGTCTATGATGCCCATGCATTAAGTGAAACACACCATGCGGTAGGGAAAATCGTGCTCGACAACCAATAAATTACAGACATAAATCAAGCGAAGCAGAGGAACTGAGGATATGAGATTGTGGCATGAAGCACTTTTGCCTAAATTACCAAGACAACAATTACTGGGACAGCATCGGGAAGTAGCTGCGCTGAGAGGCGCTGGCTGGGGAAAGAAACATGCGACAGTCGATTACGTTTTTGCTCATTCTCCATATAAGCTGTACCAATACCATCTCCTTGTCATGGCAGAGATGCAGCGTCGCGGCTATCGTCCAGCAGCAGCGTGGTTAGAGCCTACTTATCGGGGGCAAAAGACAGCTCCTTATCAGGTGTTAGAGCCGATTGAGCAATCAGTCCCTATTTATCCTGAACATACTGCAATGTATTTAGAGGAGTGTTTAGCTAATTTAAGAAGCAAAGGAATCTATCTCTGATGGCTAATAAAAAAACAAAAAAGTGCGCGTCCTTGTTTGAAGCAAGGACGCGCTTTTCTTTTTGAAGCAATTCATAAACAGTTGACTTACAAAAAGTAAGCATATCTTTCGCGTTAATAAAAAGAAGTTGTTATAGTGAATGCAGGAAGTATTTGAAAAGAGGGAAATGATATGACAATCAATAATAAACAAATAGAATTTGGGTTAGATACCTTTGGCGATCTTGCCTTTGATGACCAGACCCATCAACGAATCAGTTACAGCCAATCATTAAGAAATATTATTGCAGAAGGAAAGTTGGCCGATGAAGTCGGTGTCGATATCCTCGCATTAGGCGAACACCATCGCGAAGAGTATGCAATCTCAAGCCCAGATACAGTATTAGCTGCGCTGGCAATGGTCACTAAAAGAATCAAATTAGGAACGGGAGTAACTGTATTAAGTTCTGATGATCCAGTTCGGGTCTATGAACGATTTGCGACAGTTGATGCCCTTTCAAATGGTCGTGCGCAGATCATGTTAGGAAGAGGGTCATTCACTGAATCTTTTCCACTGTTTGGCTATGATCTGCAAGATTATGAAGAATTATTTGAAGAAAAAGTAGCAATGTTTTACGAACTCCTTAAAGGGGAGCCACTGACCTGGAAAGGCAAATTTACTCAATCTTTGGAGAATGCCGAAGTTTATCCAAAACTCGAAGGAACACTGGATACGTATATTGGCGTGGGAGGAACACCGGAGTCGATTATTCGTGCTGTTCGCTACGGCTTTCCAGTTATGCTAGCCATCATTGGCGGGGAGCCTGCGCGATTTGCCCCCTATGTACAACTTTATCAAAAAGCAACGCAGCAAATGGGCAGACCGATTCTTCCGGTAGGGATGCATTCCCATGGGGTGATTGCGGAGACGGATGAGGAAGCGTACGAAATCGGTTGGCACTATATCAAGAAAAGTATGGATAAAATCGGAGAAGACCGTGGTTGGCCCGAGATGTCGAAAGAACGTTTCGATTTTGAAGTAGAACATGGCTCTTACTATGTAGGTAGTCCTGAGACTGTGGCACAAAAAATTGCGCGAACGATGCCGCAAGTCGGCGTCGAACGGTTTGATCTTGTTTATGGAACCGGTGGACAATTACAAAAAGACCGTCTGCGGACTATCGAACTTTATGGTACAAAAGTAATCCCTAGGGTCAAAGAACTATTGAGATCAGGTGGGAAATAATGGGAAAATCTAGAATTGGCATCTTAGGAGCCGGCAAGTTGGGGTTAGCATTAGCAAAATTAGGAGCAGAAGCTGGGTATGAGGTCTGGATCGCTAGCAGAAAGCCAGCGGAAAAGAATGCTCTAGCTGTTGAAATCCTTGCTCCAGGTGCAAAGGTGAAGAATGTCTCAGACATCCTGACGGAAATGCCAGTCATTTTATTAGCAATCCCTTTAAGCAACTATCCGTCACTTCCCAAGGAGCAGCTGGCTGGTAAACTTGTGATCGATGCAATGAACTATTGGTGGGAAGTTGATGGAACCAGCAAAACGTATTCGACTGTTGAAGAAACATCTTCAGAAAGGGTCCAAAAATATTTTGACCAAAGCAGAGTTATCAAGGCATTCAACCATATGGGTTATCATGATGTTCAAGACGAAGCTCGGCCGGCTGGTTCACCAGCCAGAAAAGCCATGGCAATCGCTGGTAATGATCCGGAATCTATGTCTCAAACGGCCAAAATCGTTGACGACTTTGGCTTTGATCCGGTAGTGATCGGTCGTCTAGCCAATGGTCTTATGCTAGAACCTGGCGGTGAACTTTTTGGCGCCAGTGAGACAAAAACAAATTTAAATCATTTAATTGAAACGTTTTATCAGAGTGCTCAAGGCAAACAATTACTCGAACGACAAAATTAAAAAGAACCTCTTTAGCGAAACTCACTTTTTCAGTGAGTAGGGCTAAGAGGTTCTTTTTGTTTCTCAATCTGCTGGATCGCTTTTTCTTGAATACTGTTTGCGATATAGCCAATCTCATTTCGTGTAATAAAGATGTCTGTTGCTTTGAAAGGAACTTTCTGAAAAGGAGGGACGATATTTCCGATAATCAAATCATAGGTTGCTTTGACGGCAGGGATTGAAAAAGAGTCTAACGGATTGAGAATCGTGATTTTCAGGTCGTAGGGGACGAACTGTTTGATTTGTGTTCGGATCATTTCCGTATGGTCGCTATTGGTATCGTAGAACAAGGCGAGATGATAATCTGCATGTTGATCAATGATTTGTTTTGTAAATAGTGGAAAAGAAGTATGGAAAATATAAATCAAATGGTTGATCGTAGCAGGGCGAATCGCCGGTAATTCAGAATGAGTCACTAGCTGAACAATATCCTTGTTGATTGCTTGCTGGACAGGATCGCAGTTATCAACAAAACGGGCCAGGCGATCATTCAAAATACAATACGGAACATTCAAATTCGTTTCCAGCAAATATTTGAAACTAACAGCATCCAATTTTTCTTGAAAGTCTGTTTCGGTGTAATGGTATTTAAGAAAAATTTGTTTAGTCAATCGATAGAAGATTTTTTTTACTTGTTTATAGATAGCTGGGTCGGCTGTGATATGAGAAGTCAGATAACCCATAACTTTTTCTAAATAAGATCGTTTGTAGCGAGAGAATTCAGCGAGATCGATTTTTTCTAGAAAATATTCAATTTTATTCGATTGCACTTCCGTGGCAAAAAGCCTCTCTCGTTTACTATGTACATAAATGATAAACGCTATTTTTCGTATGTCAGAAAAATACAGCTTTAATGGAGTAACTTCAGCCAAAAGTTGTGCAACTTTTAAAAATTCTTGTTCCTGATTTTTACTGGCATCTCTAAACTCATGTTGGTATTTCTCCAAAAAGAAAACCATGTAAAACTGGCGAATAGTCATTTCATTCCCAGCTATGCGGATAGGTTTTTTTTCTATATGAAAATCAAAAGGACGTATGACCGTGTTGATTTTTTTAATTAAACGAATAATTGAGGATTTGCTTAGATTCAATTCAATCGCTAGTGTCTCATAACTGGAAAAGTGGGATGAAAACAGAAGTTCCAAGAGTTTGAAAGCAGAAGAGTCAGCCAAGAAAAAACTATAGACATCCGATCGTGAAGCGAAAGAATGGAATTCCAGACTCACTTAGGAATGATTGTCTATATTTATTTGAAGAAAGGACAGATCGTGATTGATCTCTGTCACATACTTTCTGAACAACGACAAAGACAGGTCAAATTCATCCAGCAAATCAGCAATAAAACAGTGACGGTCATGCAACAAACTTTCAATCAACTACAATTTTATTTGTGAAGCAGTTGACAATAAACCTCTGAACATAGCTTTCCTCCAATCAGTTATGTATTGATGGTAGCACGTTTTTCCAAATAGTCAAAGATATTTGAAAAATGATTTTTTTGAACACTTAGTTTATGCCAAATTTGGGAAAATAAAGGTGAGATAACACATGCTTTTTTATTGATACTTGTCTCTGATTTTCTATAAAAAAGGTATGTTATTGAATGAAAAATAGGTTCTGGTCTAGCTATATCAATCGTTATGCTGTCTTCGGAAGAATGAGGGAAGAACGTACAGTACGGTGCCATCATAAATAATTATATTGGTTGGTTCTTTTAGAAAAACTTATATTTTAGAAAAGTAAAAAAATTAAGTTTTTCTAAAAAGTAACAGTTGTTTTTTTAGAAAGGATGAATCACTATGAATAAAAAACTATGTGCATATTTGAGCTTGTTGGTTTTGCTAGGTGCGACTTTTTGTACACCGGCAATTGCAGTAGCTGAAATGGTTTCAAATATAGAAGTTGAAAGTCAAACGAGCCAATCGAATTCACCTGCGACAGACACAAAAACGGAAGAATCAACAACAACTTCAGAAAACGCGGAGAGTACTAGTCAAACAGTCGAAGATACCTCAAACAGTCAACCGGAAAAAGCGACCACTACTACTACGACTGAAACGTCCACTTCAGAGTTGAATCAAAATACAATACAGCCAAGTGCACCCACGGAGGATTCAGAGACTGAATCTACCGAACAAGCAGTCACTCCAAATGCTGTTAATCCAGATTTAAATGCTCGAGGAATTCAACTATTTGATAATGTACGAATTACAGATATGAATGATCAACCTTTTGATCAAAACAATCCTCCTTATTATAACGACAATATTAAGATTCACTTTGACTGGTCATTATCTGATCAGGAGGAAATCAAAAACGGTGATTATTATATTTATCAGCTACCAAGCTATTTTGCTGTTCACAATGAGGTGTCAGGCACATTACAGCGTTCAGGTGGAGGATCATTAGGAGACTTTTATCTAAATGCAAATGGAGAATTAAAGATTGTTTTCAATGAAAACGCAGAGAATCTATCAGGTAGAAGTGGGACAATCAATCTTGAAACCGAATTGAAAGTGTCAACAATCACAGAAGATGTTGTCATCGAAACTGGTATTTATGACCGTGATGGCAATGAGATCCTGATTACTTTACCAATCTATCAAATCGATATTACGAAGAGTGGGAAAGTAAGTACTAGTGGCTCAATTGTTTGGGAGATCGTATATAATACGGAAAGCAAGGAACTAGAAAACGTCGTTGTGACAGATAAACTACCAAGCGGATTGGCATATTCTCATTCTTATGGTTACCTTTATGATGGAGACGCTTGGGTTAGAACTAGCGACTTGTATACTTATAACTCAACGACTGGAACTTTTACATTCAATCAAAAAATCGATAAGCCAGTCAAAATTGAAATTTATAGTGTTGTCAATGATCCAACGATTAACTCCTTCAAAAATGTTGCTCAAATCACTGGAGATAATTTCCATGAAAAATCAGTTGAAGCAACAGTCAGCTATGATGAATCTGCGGAATATAAGCGATTTTTAGGTTATGATCAGTCAACTGGTCGTGCTTCTTGGGAGGTTTCTTTAGATCTTAGCAAAGACGGTTCAATTCTCACTGATAAAACGTATTCTGGATCACTTTCAGAAATTGCATTGCATTATTTAGTAGCCGATTCTGTAGTGGTCAGAAACAAAAATGATAACAGTATTGTGACAGATTGGCACTTTGATGAAGCAGGAGAAATAAAAAAAGATAATCAGCTTGTTCAATTTCAACTTGTGTTTGCTCATGCTGGACAATATGTGATTCGTTATGAGACACAACTCTTTGATCCAGTACTGGTGAATACTAGAATTACTAACTAAATAACTATCAAAGATGATACGACAACTTCTCATAATGGGTCGGGAACAGTGACCCAACAAGCAAAATTGGTGTGACAAAAACAGCACCATCAAAAAGTTATCAGGATCAAACGATTCAATGGCAGATTGAGATAAATCAGCAATATGTAGAAGTGGAAAATATGGTCATCACAGATCGCTATCGAGAAATTAGCGGGACAAATATTAGTGGATTAGAATTGATTGAAGACTCTCTTGTTTTAACTGCAACTAGCCAGTCAGGAGAAGTTAAAGAATTGACTTCAAGCGACTTTGATTTATCGAAGCAGCGTGAAACCACTTCTGGAGAAAATCCAATTGAGTACGAATCTGGTTTTCAAATTAAACTAAAAGGAAACTATGCAAAGACAGCAGACAAAATTACGGTCAGATTCAAAACGACTTTTGATATGACGACACAGATCGCTTTAGGAAGTGCCAAAACACGTTTTAGTAATTCTGCTTTTGTCGATTATGAAATTGACGGTAACTCTTATAGGGAAGCCGCTCAAGCAAATTCATGGATGGACACTACTTGGACCTTAAACGCGCTAAAAGCAGGGCTTTTCATTCCAAAAGGAGGAGATGTAAAAGCATACTTGCAAGCAGCTTTTAACCGTAATTTCCCAAATATCTTTTCAGAAGATGTTGCTACAAGTGATCAAATCTATTGGATGGGATTATTTAATACGTATAAAGCGACACTTCATGAAGGAACCAAGATTGTCGATCAATTACAAGATGGTCAAACGTTTAAAGAAGCAGTAGTTTATACAGTTGACGTATCCGGAACAGGAAACCAAGTAAGATCTCTGAAGGAAGAATTGAGCTCAGCTGATTATCGCTTGACGTATGATCCAGTGACAAAACAAGTGACAGTAGAACTGTTGAAAGACACTTCAGAAACGATTGCTGTCTTCATTGCTGTCGAAGCAGCTACAGATGTTTACAAGTACAATAATATGATCTCTTTGACAGATGGTACAACGGATTTAACTGCTGAAGCGCAAGTTGAGAAATCCGCAAAAGGAAACTGGTTAACAAAAAATGGCACTCAAAATGTTGACAATAATCGACTGTTGGATTGGGAAGTGCTGGTTAACCAAGATAGTCGAACGATCAAGAATGCTGTGATTGAAGATACGATCAATTATAATCAACAGACTTTCTTGTACGATGAGACAGGAAAAGTCCTTGTTGATGTGTATAAAGCCGTCAAAGACGGAGATCAATGGATAAAAGGTGAGAAAGTTATTTTCAATAATCAAGACAATCCAAATGTAACAACGAATGGTATTGATGGAACATTCACATTACGTATTGCTTTTGAGGATGTCATTGACAGTCCATACTTCATCGTTTATCAAACGAAACTTGATCCTGGCATTCGAAATAATGAAGTTGTTTCAAATGATGTGTCTCTTTACGGAAGTCAGACGGAAATCCATCAAGTAACAAAAGACGTAATCGTCAAATCTACCAACGGTAGCGGTACTTCAACGGGAACAAATGGCTCGTTGACAATCAATAAATATGACAGAGAAGGGGATAAGGAAGCTGGGATCAACAAAGAGGCACATTTCCAACTCAGTCGTAAAAATGCCGAAGGAAACTACGAAGTTGTTTTCTCCGAACTTGTTGTCAGAAATAATAAGTTGATTCAAGGAACTAGCGAATTTGACCACTTAGATGGGCTACGATATGGGGATTATAAAATCCAAGAAACGAAAGCACCAGATGGATATGAGCGGGATGAAAAAGAATATACGTTTACGATCTCGAACGAGGAAGTCGATTATGTCTTTGAACTAGCTAATACAAGGGAAATTATCGAAACTAGCCTAGCTTTAACGGCTACGAAAGCTTTGGAAGGCCGACAGATCGAAGACGGGGAATTCACTTTTGTTTTGGCAGATGAAGAAAATAAAATCCTTCAAGAAAAGACGAACAAGGCAAATAATATTCTTTTTGATGAGATTACTTATCAAAAAGAAGGAACCTATCGATATAAAATTTATGAAGTACAAGGACATGACGCTACGATTAGCTATGATGATTCAATCACCAATGTTACAGTAGAGGTGAAAAATAACGACGGACAGTTAGAAGCAACAGCGACTTATGAAGGCAACGCCGTCTTCACGAACACTTACACACCAAAAGCCGGCAGTGTAGTGTTGGAAGCTGAGAAAGTTTTGACTGGCCGTTCACTAGTCGCAGGGGAGTTCACCTTTGAATTAGTCGATCAAGAGGGACAAGTGATTCAAAGCCAAACCAACGACGGCACAGGGAAAGTTTACTTCGATGCGATTCCGTACGACAAAGCCGGTGAGTACAACTATACGATCCGGGAAAAAGCCGGACAAGACAGTACAATCACTTATGATGACGCAGAGATTCCAGTGACCGTAAATGTCAAAGATCAAAACGGAACATTGGAAGCGAAAGCAGATTATGGTAGCGAGCCAACCTTTACTAACCGCTACACGCCAGAAAAAGCTCCTGATCCAGCAAAAAATCAGAATACAAAAACACCGACGAAGAAAAACGAACTGCCAAAAACCGGTGAAACGTATCAAGTCAGCTGGATGTTAGTAGGCTTGTTACTAGTAGGCATTGTAGTAGTGGTATATCGCAGACAGAAAAGAAAGTAACTAGCTAAACGATCAAAGATTCCTTGATCTGGTTTCCTATGTTGGAAACGGATCAGGGGGTCTTTTTCTTTTGAAAGAGGTCTTGCTGAACAAAAAACCTCTGTTTACCTTTTGCGTAACAAAAGATAAACAGAGGCACCCACCTTGTCAAACCAGCACGTGGTCGTTAATTGAAAAATATAAGTTGTACGCTTGTAACTGAACAGCAGTCATTAAACTGGTCCCTGCCAGACCCCATTGGTGTACATATAAGCCTGTACCTGCTTTGTGCTCGCTTTTGACTCCCACCCAGCTGTTTTATAAATCAACAAGCCAATTTGTTTGTTGAATCTGCCCGTCTAATTCACGTAAGGCTTTTGCGGTTTGATTCAAACGGTCGGTGATTTGCTTGGTATCGATCGTTCGGATCATACGAATCTCATTACGTCCCATCCGTGGAGCAACCTTGGCTGCTTCCAATGTTGCCGTTAGCATCGCATGCGAACGCCTTAAAGCTTCCCGTTTCTCTAATGCAGCAGCAATCGTTTCTTGTCCACCGATTTTGGCGACCGCATTTCGCTGATTGATTGCAATGACCAACTGGGCAAATTCTTGGTTTGTTGTTTCATAATCCAGCAGTAAGTCGTCGATGCTGCGGTCTAACGTATCGCCTTCTTGGATCACGGCACTACTGGCAATCTCTTCTCGTAACAGAGTGAGTTTGGATTCAAGATCTCTTCGTAGTAATAATGCTTCAGCAAGTTTCATTGATTTCATCCTTTCGAGCAAGGTTTCTTTTCTTTATCCTAGAAAAAAAACACTAAGCTGGCAAGTATTTGCCCTCCAAAAAGTCTTGAAGCCATTATTGAAAAGATTGAAAATTCTAAAAACTGTTTGACTTGAAAAACGAGGAATAGTATACTTTTATCAATTCAGTAGAATATAGGACATCGATGAGAAGAGTAGCTTTGATGACTGTTTAAAGAGAACCCGGGTTGGTGAGAAAGGGGACAGAACGCTAAGTGAAGATGAGCTCAGAGTCTTTTAACTGGTTTACGCTGGTTAGACGGAACGCAGCCGTTATCCTGCCGAGTATGCATACGTACTGATGAGGTGTTATTTGTAAAAATGACACGAAAAAGGGTGGTAACACGAAGTCTTCGTCCCTTTGTTGATCAATGATGATCAGCAAAGGGACGAGGATTTTTTTATTTAATCAAGCTTGCAACTCGCAAGTGAAAAGGAAAGAGGAGAGTAAATGAAAAAGGGTTTGGTTGTTGTAGGGATTTTAAGTTTTTTGTTAGCAGGATGTAGCACGACTGGATCGTCCGCAAAGGAGACAGATCCAGAAGTTCAAGAGATTTCAGTCAGCTTACCGGCAGAGTTGACAACATTAGATACGACGCAAACAACGGATAAAGTTACGTTTACCGTTATCCAGCATCTTTTTGAAGGGTTGTATCGTTTTGATGAAAAGAGTCAGCCAGTTCCCGGTTTGGCGGAGGAAGCAGTCATCAGTGAAGATGGCAAGACATATACCTTTAAACTAAAGGAAGAAGCCAAATGGAGTGATGGGCAGCAAGTGCAAGCAGCAGATTTTGCTTATGCTTGGAAGAAACTGGTCGATCCTAAAACCATGGGGCCAAATGCGTATCTTTTAGACAATGTCGTCAACAGTCAAGATATTCGCGAAGGGAAAGCAGACATTGCGACGATTGGCTTAGAAACACCGGATGAAAAGACCTTTGTCGTCCATTTGGAACAGCCGCAACCTTCTTTTTTATCGGTGGTGTCGATTGGCTGGTTAGCGCCTCAAAGACAGTCTTATGTTGAAGAAAAAGGGACGGCATATGGGAAAACAAGTGAAGACTTGCTCTATACGGGACCTTTCATTCTGAAAGACTGGCAACAGACCGGTGCAGAATGGACGCTTGCCAAAAATCCTGAGTATTACGATCAAGCGGTAGTTAAGTTGGATAAAATCAAAGGTTCCACGATCAAAGAGGAGAATACTGGAATCCAGTTGTTTGAAAGCGGGGAGTTGGATCTGCAAAAAATCAGCGGACTCTATGTGCAACAGTACCAAAATAATGACTCCTTAGTCACTCAAAAGGATATTGCCAACTATTTTTTAGATTTTAATAAACAGGCAAATAAACCATTGGCAAATGTCCACCTTCGTAAAGCCATCGCTTTGGCGATTGACAAAGAGAGTCTCGTGAATGATGTGTTGAACGATGGAGCAAGCGTATTGAATGGCCTTATTCCCAGTGGGCTTTATGCCAATCCGAATACCAATGAAGATTTTCGCACTTATAGTGGGGACTACAATGAATACGATAGTAACAAAGCACAAGCAGAATGGAGCCAAGCACAATCAGCTATCGGTGACAAAATTGAACTGACTTTATTGGTAACAGATGATGATCATGGACAAAAAATCGGTGAATATCTGCAAAATCAGCTTCAAGATCATTTGCCTGGTTTGACGATTACAATCAATAAACAACCACGAACGAATTTGAATCAATCACGAGCAGATGGTCAATATGAGTTGTCGATTTCTGGTTGGATTGCTGGCAGCAGTGACTTGGACTCTTATTTCAATTTATATAAAAAAGGTTCTTCTTACAATTACGGTGGATATGTCAACGAGGACTATACGGCATTGACAGAAAACGCACGTACCGTGGATGCCAATGATCCAGATAAAGTATTTGAAGATTACAAATCAGCAGAATCAATTCTGTTAGCAGAAGATGCAGCTCAAGTTCCTCTATATCAGAGTGCATCAAATTATATGATCAGGTCAACGATCAAAGATATCCAATTTCCCGCATACGGTGCCTATTTTTATTTCCGTACGGCATCTGTAGAGAAGTAAGCAAAAAACGCAGCCCTAAGCTTGCTTGGGCTGCGTTTTTGTGAGCTGCACTTAATAACAACGATCAGTAGTTACTCATTTTCTGTGGTCATTGCAGCTTCTTTAAATAAGAGAACTTTACTTTCTGGATAGGTTGGAAAGTGATTCATTGGAATCTTCCAATCTTGTTCAGGAACTTCAAACTGATAGTGGTTGACCAGTAAATCACTGAACACGCGCAACGTATGCAAGGTAATCCATTCACCAGCACAGCGGTGCATTTTGCGGAAATCACCGCCTCCTTGTGCGATCATTTCATATTCTTCCTCATAGGAAATGGCTTGTGTACGTCCGACAAAGCGATCCACTTTGAAGTCATCTGGCTGATCAAAGGTTCTCGGATCATGATTCGTACCATAAATATCTTGGACGACCCAGCTGTCCTTAGGGATCAGATAACCATCGACGACAACATCTTGCAAGCTAATGGCAGGCATCATTGGAAAGAAAGGATAAAAGCGGCGTAATTCTTGAATAAATGAATCCTGTAACTCCGAAAAGTTTTGTTTAAGTGCTTGGTAGATAGTCGTTGTACTAAAAAGGGCATGTCCCATCAAAGCGATCCAAACGGTTAAAGCAACCGTAGGGCGGATGATATTTAACAGATCGACGGCTGCAACTTCGATCGGCAGTAAATTACCTTCAAGATCAGTGGCAGTAGCGAAAGTATAGAGTGCTAATGATTCTTTGCCAGCAACAGGATGTTGACGAGCTTCTTCAATCAATCCTTGAGCCCATTTCTCAGATTTTTTACGATCTTCGACGCCTCTTAAATGGGCGACAGGGGAGGTGACAGTCCCGCTGAACATAGCAACTTGATAATCAGCTAACTCACTGATCTCTGATTGAGACAGTGGTGCTAGATTGATTCCTGACCATTCACAAATCGTTTTGAATAGAACATTTTTTGTGAGTGAAAAAAGCTCAAAGGTACCGGATTGTTTATCCAGTTCATGAGAAAGGTTTCGTTCCAACAAATCATGGTAATCGGTCATTCTCTCAGGTGTCATCAAGTCCATAAAGTAGTTTTTCCGATGGTGATGTTGTTCCCCGTCTAAAGTTTGAACCCCCTCTTCCCCTAACAAGGTTGAACGGACGAGTTTAGGCATTGCTCCTTCACGTTTAAAGTTTCGTGGATCATAAAAAATTTTTGCTGCTTCTTTTCCATAAATGGCAATCACTTCTTGATTCAGAAATTTAGCTCTAACGACTGGGGCATTCACCTCAGACCGTAATTCTCCTAAGATTTCATAACCAGCATCAAAGAGTTCTTTGACCTCAGTTAATTTGATTTTCGCTGTTGGTACTTCTTTCATTGGATTTCCTCCTGTCTTTTTCCTATTGATATCCTGAATAATTCATAAAATTTCAGGAAACTACAAATAACCTTGCTGCAATAGCATTTTTCACTTGTTCGATAAGCAC
>NZ_JBDGBK010000063.1:0-18165 GCF_040910045.1 Enterococcus sp. RTP21361st1_A6_RTP21361_211029
GTTCGCTAGAGTCTTTAGAATTTCTGTAGTAAAATCGTTCATAGGGAAGTCCTCTCTTCTGTGAATGTGTTGTGGTAACTCTATTCTACAGAAGGGACTTCCTTTTTTCTATTTACACAAAATATTTTACACTCTCGATGCGACGAGACACAACAAAAAATATATCAAAGCAAATATTAGTATTACTGAAACTACTTCTTTTACTTTGTCCATAAAAAGACTCCTTTTTAATTAATAATCAAATTATATCATTAAGGAAAGTTAGCAACCCTTACAGTATTGCAAGACGGTAAATAATAAAAGATAGTAGTAAATTTCCGCAATCGTCAGCGATAGCAAACAGGAGGGATAAGATGTCTAAGAATAGTTTTGTGTATTTAGTTTATGTTGAGAATCCATTTTCTGGGAGAGTTCAACTGAAAAAGGTTTGCGAGAGTTTAAAACTTGCGAAGAAGTTGGCGAAAGAAATCGAAGAAAAAAAGGATACATTCACACAAATTGAAATAATGCCTTTGGAGCAGGAGGGATAAGATGGTACCAAAATTTAGAGCGTGGGATAAAGAAAATGACAGAATGATTTATCCAAGTACAGAAGGCGTTTGTTTTGAGTTAGATGATGACGGTATAAACATACTTGATGTAAGCGGAGATTATCCAGAAGATCATACTTTTCCAGCAATTGATTCATTCCTCATGCAATCCACTGGCTTGAAAGACAAGAACGGCGTGGAGATTTTTGAGGGGGATGTTCTTTTGCATACAAGTTCATCCGTTAATTACAGTGATACTTACTGGCACAGCTATGTACAAGTATACAGAATCGATAGCGGTGCATATAGAATCAAAGGGAAGCATATTTATGATACAGAGTTGATGAGTGCTAGAAACCGATTAGAGGTAGTAGGAAACATTTATCAAAATCAAAACTTGTTAGATAAAGAATACTTTAGTACTTCTGACGGCATTGTGGAGCAAGCCAATAAACAGCCCATTCCTAGCGCCGCTTTTGAAGCATTGAACAACTATTGTCAACAGCAAAATGTTTCACCCGGCGGAAGTGCCAATTTATTAGCTGCCAGTTTCTTTCTGCTTTCTTTGGAAAACTTAACGAGTCAGAAACTTTATTTCACTACAGCAAAATAACATATTTATTCCATTCACAAGACTTTCAAAGAGATTGTTTCTTAAACTCTTTAAAAGTCTTTTTTTATCTGTTCGAAAAACGTGTTATTCAATCGAAATAAATAAAATATAAAAAGAGAAATAATTTATCCAGGGAACCTCATTTAATTGTTTGTTTGGAGGTCGCTAATTCCTAAAAAACTTTCTAAAGTCTTCTCCGATAACGGCGAATGTTGTACTTAAACATTTTCCTTAATTGTTATTTAAAAAGGATAGAAGAGGGGTTTGACACCTGAATTAAAAAATAGTAGTATCTAACGTGAATTGAATATGTTTCTTCGGGGCAGGGTGTAATTCCCGACCGACGGTGACAAGCAATGCTTGAAGTCCGTGACCCGCATTCGTGCGGTTGATCCAGTGAAACTCTGGAACCGACAGTTAAAGTCTGGATG
This sequence comes from Enterococcus sp. RTP21361st1_A6_RTP21361_211029, assembly GCF_040910045.1. Classification (NCBI taxonomy): domain Bacteria; kingdom Bacillati; phylum Bacillota; class Bacilli; order Lactobacillales; family Enterococcaceae; genus Enterococcus; species Enterococcus sp. RTP21361st1_A6_RTP21361_211029. The sequence continues at coordinate 1,575 of NZ_JBDGBK010000063.1, forward strand.
GGAGAAGAAAAACTTACAAGAATATTGACGGGAGGAGTCTATTCTTTTTGTCATCGTTTCTTTGAGTTTGTTTAATCAAGACCTCGTGTACTTATGCACGAGGTCTTTTTATTTAAAGAAAGGAGGAATGTTTATGCATGAAACGTATATGAAGCGCGCCATATCCGAAGCACTAAAAGGCAAAGGACAAACCTTCACGAACCCTTTAGTCGGTGCTGTCATTGTGAAAGATGAGGAAATAGTTGCTGTAGGCAGCCACATGGCTTATGGCCAGCCACATGCGGAAAAGAACGCCATCGATTCATGTAGTTCCCCCGAAAAACTAATTGATTCAACCATTTATGTGACCCTTGAGCCTTGCCACCATTACGGAAAACAGCCACCTTGTACAACTGCTATTCTACAAAGCGGCATCAAAAAAGTGGTAATTGGTCAATTGGATCCCAATCCGTTGGTATCTGGCAAGGGCAAAGCGTTTTTAGAATCACAAGGAGTAGCAGTGATCACCGGTGTTTTAGAAAAGGAGGTACGTGAAATCAATCGCCACTATAATACGTATCACGAAGAGCAACGTCCTTTTGTGGCTTTAAAGCAAGCAACCACACTTGATGGAAAAATCGCTTTGGCTGGTCAGCGAACAAGGATAACCGGTGAAGCTGCATTGCGCCGGGTTCGTCAGGAACGTTCAGACTACCAGGCTATTTTGATAGGGAGCCGCACTGCCTTAATCGATAATCCTACTTTGCGGACAGAGGCTGCCTTTCCGACTTATCGAGTGGTCCTAGATCGTAAAGGAGAAACCTTGAAACAGCAGCTAACTCTTTTTGAGGATACCAGTAGTCCTGTACTGGTCTTTACTACGAAAAAAGTCCAATCTGTTTTCTCAAATCACGTGAATATCATTACCACGCCTTCACTGACTCTCTCGTTTGTCATGAAAGAATTGTATCGACGCAAGATTCAATCGGTTTATGTTGAAGGCGGAAGCAGCATTCATGATGCCTTTCTGGCGGATGGTTATTGGGATCAAGTTATCACCTATCTTTCGCCAAAACTTATCGGCGGCAATGGAACAGCGAGTTTTGCTAGTTCTCGAGAAGTGAATCAGATGTTTGCGCTAACGGAAGTCACTGTTGAACCGGTCGGAGAAGAGTTAAGGATCGTTGGAAGGAGGCAGGAAAATGTTTACCGGACTCATTCAAGAAAAGGGTAAGATCACACGGATCGTGCCTAGTGGTCGCACCATTGCATTGACTTGTCATGCTTCTGAAGCATTGTTAACGGATTATCGGGTTGGCGATAGTATGGCGATCAATGGCGTATGTTTGACAGCGATCAAGACTGGCAAACAAGAATTCACTGTCGAGATCATGCCGGAAACTTATCAACGAACCACCTTTTCGACCGCAAAAATCAATGACGAAGTCAATTTGGAACGAGCGTTAGCTTTCAACGGCCGCTTGGAAGGACACTTGGTGGCAGGTCATGTAGATACTACGACAACGCTGCTAGAAAAGCGTGTGTTGGAGAATGCGCTGATTCTGACATTTGCTTATCCCGACGAACTGAGAAATGAGATCATTCCACAGGGCTCTATCGCATTGAATGGGGTTAGTTTGACGATTATCGAGACCACACTGCGCTATTTCTCCGTTGGACTGATTCCTCATTCCAAAAATCAAACCAATCTGGGGCGACTTAACCGCGGTGAAGCAGTGAATGTTGAAACAGATCTATTAGGAAAATATGTCAAAGCCAATCAACTGATCCGTGGCGGAAGAAAGGAAATGTCCTATGAGTAAAAATAAAATCGAAACAGCATTAGACTATTTAAGAAATGGGCAATTAATTATTGTTGCTGATGATGACGACCGGGAAGCGGAAGGAGACCTTGTTGGGATCGCTAATCTAGCTACGATGGAAAGCGTGAATTTTATGACGAAATTTGCTCGAGGGTTGATTTGCGCACCTATCTCAGCTCAACTAGCTGACCGCTTGCAGCTAACTGAAATGGTCGCGCAAAATACGGATACTTTCAAAACAGCCTTCACTATAAGTGTCGATCACCGTTCAACGACAACAGGAATTTCTGCTGAAGAACGCGCGCGAACGATCCGAGCATTGGCTAATCCTCAAACTAAGGAAGAGGACTTTCAAAAACCAGGTCATATTTTCCCGTTGATCGGAAGAATAGGCGGGGTGCTGGAAAGAAGGGGCCATACCGAGGCTGCATTGGATTTAGCAAAATTGACCAATCAAAGTGAAGCGGCCTATATTTGTGAGATTCTAAATGAGGATGGCACGATGGCTCGCCGCCCACAATTGGCTCAATTCGCGGAAAAATGGCAGCTGCCGATGATCACTATCGAAGAGTTAGCGACTTATATGGCAACAAGTCAGTTAACCGTTCAATTGCCAACCGCATTTGGATCCTTCGATTTAACCTTATTTGAAGATCAGCATCATCTTGAACACTTAGTATTAGCAAAAGGGGATTTGACTAATCCCGCAAAACCATTATTGGTTCGTCTTCACTCAGAATGCTTGACCGGAGATGTTTTCGGATCCCAGCGGTGCGATTGCGGGGAACAACTACATGAAGCCATGCGTCAAATCGAAAAAGAAGGTACCGGAGCCATCTTGTATTTGCGTCAGGAAGGCCGAGGTATCGGCTTGAAACAGAAACTGCAGGCGTATCAATTACAGGAAAAAGGCTTGGATACGTATGAAGCCAATGTTGAATTAGGTTTTCGTCCAGATGAACGGGATTATGGTTTTGCGGCGATTATTCTGAAGTCTCTTGGCATCGATACGATTCGCTTGCTGACAAATAATCCAGAAAAAATCACCGAGTTAGAAGCTCATGGCATTCATGTTGCTGAAAGAATTCCGTTAGAAATAACTCCAGTTGCAGAAAATAATCGTTATCTTCAAACAAAAAAAGAAAAATTCCATCATTTATTATCACTTTGAGAAAGAAGGAGAGCACAACATGACACAATTTGAAGGAACATTTGACGGACAAGGAATGAAAGTAGGGATCGTGGTTGCGCGTTTTAACGAGTTTATTACGGTGAAACTTTTGAGTGGCGCCCAAGACAATTTGATACGGCATGGAGTAAAAGAAGAAGACATTGATGTTTACTGGGTACCCGGTGCCTTTGAAATTCCCTATATAACAAAAAAATTAGTCAACGTGAAGCAATACGATGGCTTGATCACACTGGGTGCAGTTATCCGCGGTGCGACTACCCATTATGAGCTTGTTAGCAATGAAGTCGCGAAAGGCGTGGCCCAAGTTGGATTAGCGGCAGACATTCCAGTCATGTTTGGCGTTCTAACTACAGAAACTATCGAACAAGCCATCGAGCGGGCCGGAACCAAAGCGGGCAATAAAGGTTCAGAAGCGGCGCAAGGATTGATCGAAATGATTTCATTGAACCGGGTGATTTAATGTTTTAAAGCCTGTCCGCGACTTTCTTATAGTTGCATTTATTTGCTAAAGGCATTCAATTTTTTCTGAAAAACTGCTATGATGAACAAAAAAAACTAGGGGCGAAACGAACGGATGCAAGAAGGAAAAAGACAAGTCAAAGCGATGGGAACGATCATTCAGCTTTGGATCCAACATGAAGATCCCACACCAATTTTGGAAGCAGCAGTCCAACAAATCAGAGCGTTTGAAAAACGGTTTAGTGCCAATGATCCTGCTTCAGATCTGATGAAAGTCAATCAAAACGCCGGAATTCAGCCGACCAAAGTAGCCAAAGACTTGTTTGCTTTGATCGCCTTAGCAAAAGAGCACAGCTTGCCAGAGGATAGTTTCTTGAACATCGCGATGGGACCCCTGATTCAGGAGTGGCGTATTGGTTTCTCAGATGCCAAAGTGCCGACTGCCGAAAAAGTGACGGAATTACTACAGGTGACCGATCCTCAACGAATCGAATTGGATAACCAACAGCAGAGCGTTGCCTTAGCTGCCGGTATGTCAATAGACCTAGGTGCTGTGGCCAAAGGCTATTTCGCAGATCAGCTGGCAGATTTTTTTAAGCAATCTGGTGTCAGTGCCGCTTTGATTGATCTGGGCGGGAATGTTGTTACCTTTGGTGAAACACCAAATCATGCGGATCACTTATGGCGTATCGGAATTCAGAATCCTTTTTTGCCAAGAGGAAATTTCGTGGCAGCCTTAAAAATCCGCGATCGTTCTATCGTAACCTCAGGGATCTATGAACGTTCCCACACCGTCGACGGTAAGACCTATCATCATATTTTCAATCGTAAAACCGGTTATCCGATAGAATCAGCGTTAGCAAGTATCACGATTATTTCCGATCGTTCAGTGGATGGCGAAATTTGGACCACACGTCTCTTTGGTAAAAAACCTGAAGAAATCATGAAACAACTCAGCCAACTCGATGGCATCACTGGATTAATCGTAACCCGACAAGGCCAATTGCTTTATCCCTCTACGCTACAACCACTGATTGAGTTACCTGAAACGAATCAAAAAGTCTAATTGAAACATACTCAAAGATAGAGACGAAACTGCCTTGACAAAGCAGCTTTCAGAGTCTGGTAAATGAAGTATTTAAACTGGTGAAACAAGATAGCAGAACGACTGCGCCCCCTGGCAATTGCACGATCTTAAAGTGCCTGCTTAATCTGTTTAGCTCGTTTGACATACCATTACTTCTGACTCTTTCTTCTTTGAGTATGTTTTTTTGACTTTTGATGGCGGTTTTAGCGATCATACTTTTTCTAGAAAATAGCGAATCAAGTTTTGATCAGCTATCGATAACGGACGCTCTGCTTGATGAGCGATAAAATAATTTAATGTTAGCATTTCTTCAGGTATCGGATAAAGGTTGAAAGGCGTCATTGTCGCTGCTTGCAAGACACTTTCAGGAACGATGGCCAACCCGAGATTGTTTTCAGCAAGTGCTGCTGCAGTATAAATATTGCTGCTTTCTACGAGAATGGTTGGTTCAACTTTGTACTTTTTCAATAATTGATCAATTTGCCGACGAATCGCGGAGCCGCTTGTCGTCAATATCAACGGGCTTTGTAACAGTTCTTTCATTGAAACACTGTCTTGAGAGAGAAATTTTTTGTTTGCTTGATACAAAGGCGAAATAGGGGGGATGATCGCAAAATAATTTTCACTCTTTGTGGCGTAAGTCGTCAAATTAGGTGAAATAGTCTCCGGGTTCTGGCCAACAAAAAAATCCAATTGATTACTTAATAAACGTTTCTCATTGTGCTTTGGCAAATCTTCACGCAAAAAAACGGTCACATCCTGGTGTTCTGCCAAATAGTCAGGTAAAAAAAGTGGGAGCAAGAACGAGCCCAGACTGGGCAAGATACCCAATCGCAATGTTTTGGTTTCTGGTGATGTGTAGCGCAGTAACCGATGACGAAATTTCGCGGAAGCGGTTTCCAATGTTTCAAGGTATTGATAATAGATTTTACCGGCTTCAGTCAAATGCAAAACACCTGACTGACGAATAATGATGGCCGTTCCCAACTCTTGTTCGACTTTTTTGATGGCTTGCGTAAGATAAGGCTGAGAAATAAATAGGTCTTTCGCTGCTTTGGTATAGTTATTGTACTTTAGTAATGTGTCGATGTACTGCAGCATCAAATGGGAATCTTTAAGAGACATAGAAGTTGCTCCTTCCGTAGAAATATGTCTATTATAACAAAAAAGTTATCATAATATAATTAAATAAATATTTCACAAATGTGAATGGTCAGACTAAACTGTAGAAGTACTTAATTGGAACAAATAAATTGTCCTTCAGATCCTTCTATCGGAATGAAATCAGAGAGATTTAAGCTGAGTTTGACCATTTTTATCTTTCTAAGACGACTATTTGTACGATTAACTTTTGAAACAATTGATCTAAAAGCGAGTTATAATCGAATCAATTGTTAAATTTATCACATTTAGGAGAGATGAGTATGAAACTGATCGGAATCGTTGGCACTAACTCTGCACGTTCGACCAATCGCCAGTTATTGCAATTTATCCAAACCCATTTCAAAGATCAGGCAGAAATCGAGCTTTGCGAAATCAAAGATCTGCCAGCATTCAATGAACCAGAAGACAGAACAGCACCTGAAGCAGTTCGAGAATTAGCAGAAAAAATCGAGGCTGCTGATGGCGTGATTATCAGTACACCTGAATACGATCATTCCATTCCAGCAGTACTAAAAAGCATGATTGAATGGCTTTCTTATGCGACCCGTCCCTTGATCGACAAACCAGTGATGATCACTGGTGCCTCACTTGGTGCTTTAGGTTCTTCCCGAGCGCAAGCACACCTTCGCCAAATTCTTGATGCACCGGAAGTCAAAGCACGAATCATGCCTAGTGCCGAATTTTTACTCGGTCATTCGATGCAAGCCTTTGATGAAGAAGGATGCTTAAAAGATGAGGAAAAAGTCGCTGAATTAGAAGACTGCTTCAATGAATTCAAATTATTCGTGGAAATCACGAATCGTCTCGTCAGTGAATATTCGACTGCCAAAGAGCGCTCAAAGAAATTTTCTTGGGAACAGGTATAAGAAAGAGAGGAAATGTCCATGAAATTTGTCGGTATGATCGGTACAAATGCAAAGAAATCGACTAATCGCCAACTGGTGACATATATGCAACAAGCATTTGCCGATTTAGCAGAAATCGAAATTTTAGAAATTGATCAAGTTCCTATGTTCAATGAAACAGAGGATCAAACCAATAGTGAAGTCATTCAAACATTAAATCAGAAAATTTTGGCTGCCGATGGCGTGATTATCGCGACACCAGAACACAATCATTCCATTCCATCCGCACTAAAAAGTGTCTTAGAGTGGTTGTCCTTCAATCTACACCCGTTTGATGGCAAACCAGTGATGATCGTGGGTGCTTCTTATGACGTCCAAGGTTCTTCACGGGCACAACTACACTTGCGTCAAATTCTTGATGCACCTGGTGTCAATGCAACGGTTATGCCTGGTAATGAATTTCTTTTAGGTCGTGCGCATCAAGCATTCGATGAAAATGGGCAGCTGAAAGATCAACGGACTGTTGACTTTTTGGAAAGCTGTTTCAGAAAATTCATTCGCTTTACAGAAGTTGCTAATATCTTGAATGTTCCCGAAGAAGTAGTTTATCAGCCTGGGGATTATACTGTCACGGCACCAGGACACAATGGTGATTTACCAATGGTGGTTACATTAAGTGAAGAACGGATCGAAGCAATCAATATCGATACTTCCGGTGAATCGGAAGGAATCGCAGATGTAGTCTTTGCGCGTGTTCCACAAGAAATCATTGAAGGCCAAACATTGAACGTCGATGCGATCTCAGGTGCTTCCGTTACCAGTAACGGTGTCGTTGATGGTGTCGCGAAAGCAGTGAAAATGGCTGGTGCAAACCCAGATGTTTTAAGAAAACGTCCTAAGGCAGCCAGTGCGCTAAAAACGGAAGATGAAACTTACACCACGGATATCATCGTTGTCGGTGGTGGTGGGGCAGGATTGAGTGCCGCAGCAAGTATCCTCCAAGAAGGCAAAGAGGTGATTTTAGTTGAAAAATACCCAGCCATCGGTGGGAATACCGTTCGCACGGGTGGACCAATGAATGCCGCAGATCCGGATTGGCAAAAAACATTTGCTGCGCTTCCAGGTGAACGGGCTGCGCTAGAAGAAATCATTGCCGTAGATGAAGCAACCATTGATGCAGAATACTTGGCTGATTTTCGATTGTTGAAAGAACAAATCACAACGTATTTACAAGCAACGACTCCAGAAAAAGAATTCTTATTTGACTCTGCCATCTGGCATCGTATCCAAACTTATTTAGGCGGCAAACGGACCGACTTAGAAGGAAATGTGATTTACGGTCAATATGACTTAGTAAAAATCCTAACTGATCGTGCACTAGAGTCTGTGAAATGGCTAGAAGAAATCGGCGTTGAATTTGATTACAAACATGTCGATATGCCGGTTGGAGCAAAATGGCGCCGAGGCCATAAACCATTGAAAAATGAAGGGTACGCTTTTGTTTCTGCCCTACACAATTTCGTCAATGAAAATGGTGGAAAAATTCTTACTGACACACCAGTCAAAGAATTGATCATCGAAGAGGGACAAGTCGTAGGGATCATTGGGGAAGGTCGCAATGGACAAAAAGTAACGATCCATGCCAAAGCAGTTATCTTAGCTTCTGGTGGCTTCGGTGCGAATACACAAATGCTGAAGCAGTACAACACGTATTGGACTGAAATCGAAGATGACATCAAAACTTCCAATTCGCCGGCAATCACAGGGGATGGTATCAAACTAGGGGAAAGTGCCGGTGCGGATCTAGTTGGAATGGGCTTCTCACAAATGATGCCGGTATCTGATCCGAATACGGGAGCATTATTCAGCGGTCTGCAAGTACCTCCCGCAAACTTTGTGATGGTCAATCAAGAAGGCAAACGTTTCGTCAATGAATATGAAAGCCGTGATGTATTGACACAAGCAGCAATCGATAATGGTGGCCTATTCTATTTGATTGCTGATGAAGAAATCAAGAAAACAGCGTACAATACGTCCCAAGAAAAAATCGACAAACAAGTAGCTAACGGAACATTATTCCGCGCCGATACCCTTGAAGAATTAGCAGAACAAATTAATGTTGATCCAACCATCTTGAAAGAAACGATCACTGCATACAACGCCTATGTCGATGCAGGAAAAGATCCTGAATTTGGCAAAGATGTGTTTGATCTTAAAGTAACGACTGCTCCATTTTATGCAACTCCAAGAAAACCGGCAGTACATCACACCATGGGGGGGTTAAAGATCGATACACAAACCCATGTGTTATCAAAAGAAAATCAAGTGATCAAAGGTCTATATGCAGCTGGTGAAGTAGCAGGAGGAATCCATGCAGGAAATCGCCTTGGTGGTAACTCATTGACTGATATCTTTACCTTTGGACGGATCGCTGGTAAGACAGCAGTTGCAGAAAATTTTTAATAGGTTAAAAGAAATGTGCAGAGAATCGCACTGCACATTTTCTTTCAAAACGTTATGTGAAATAAGTAACATGAGGTGTATTCATTCAATTTATTTAAACAAAACTATTTTTTGGGGGTAAAACATGGAAACAAAACTCAACCGTTGGCTAGTCTTGATTGCTTCAACTGCTGTTCTGTTATGTACAGGTGCCGTTTATGCATTTAGCGTTTTCGCTGGACCGCTTAGTCAACTAAAAAATTGGACAATGGAAGAAATCATGCTGGCATTTACAATCAATGCTGCTGTCGGACCTATCACAATGATTTTAGGAGGATTCTTGACCGACCGTGGATTGGCAAAATGGACGATTACTTTTGGTGGTTTATTATTTGCGCTAGGTTTCTTCTTAACTGGATTTGTGGAATCACCTGGGATGCTCTATCTAACTTATGGTGTGCTTTCAGGTCTTGGTCAAGGATTTGCTTATTCTGCTTGCTTAAGTAATACGATTCGTTTATTCCCAGACAAACGTGGACTTGCTTCAGGATTGATCACTGCAGGTATGGGCGGTGCAGCCATCATCGCCGCACCGATCGCGAATGCAATTATTGAATCAAGAGATGTGTTGACTGCTTTTCGTTTTATCGGTATCGCTTATATGATCGTCGTTGTAATGGCAAGTTTCTTTATCAAAAAAGCCCCTGCAGATTATCGTCCAGCAGGATGGGTCCCACAAACTTCTGCGGTTAAAGGAACCGCAGCAAATTATTCCTGGCAAGAGATGATGAAAACACCTGCTTTTTATTTGATTATCTTGATGCTCGGTGTTGGGGCATTTTCTGGTTTGATGATTGCTTCCAATGCTGCTGTGATTGGGCAGGAAATGTTCGGATTAACAGCTACAACAGCCGCTTTTTATGTTAGTCTATATTCTTTTAGCAATTGCTTAGGTCGAGTGATTTGGGGAACAGTTTCTGATAAGATTGGGCGTTCCAATACATTGATGATCATTTACGGTGTCGTAGCGTTATCTTTACTCGTTTTGACACTTTCAAGTGCAGCGATGATCTTTGCAGTGGGAATCATTGGGCTAGGACTCTGCTTTGGCGGAGTGATGGGGGTTTTCCCATCGATCGTAATGGAAAATTACGGACCAGCTAACCAAGGAGTTAACTATGGAATCGTCTTTGTTGGTTATTCTACAGCTGCTTTCTTTGGACCACGAGTAGCAGCAGGAATGGCTGCCAGCAACAATGGAGATTTTACAAATGCATTCTATACAGCAATTGCTTTGGCAGTCGTCGGCTTTATTTTGAATATTGCTTATGTTCAACTAAAAAAATCACATAACGTTTCAATCGCCAAATAAGCAGCGCAGCATTGAAAGGGCTATAAGTCTCTATAAAAAGATAAATAATCAGTAGTACTAATATAGATATATGCGGATTGACAGACTTGATTGACCATGATCATGGTCAATCAACTTAGAAATGCTTGTACCGGTGACAGGAGTTAGTATGATTGATTGATCAGTTAGATGGAGTAGCTTTTCAAGTACTGAGAATAAAAAAGTGGTAAAGTCTTTAATTTCTTTTTTTCATGTTCCAGTGCAAAAAGTGATTATACTATTTTTTCCCTAAGTGATAGGATATCAGGTAGAAAGATGATTTTATAGAAGGAAACTCGAATCAGCTGATTATTCATTTTTATACGATAGTCATAATATTCATGAAGGAATGAAAAAATAGATTTGGTAGTGTCAATACACGTCGCTTATCATAAAAAGGCAACGTGAATTTTAATAACCATCAGTAATAGAAGTGCTTGGGGAAGTCTTTTCTTTTGCTGATGGTTTTTTCACAGCGACATCGGATGTTTGACTAAAATAAGAATAAAGAAGGACACTAATCTGCTTTCCTAAGATTAGTGTCCTTCTTATCTTTCATTCAAGTTGGAAGTTAGCAATAATTTTCTGGCTGACCATTTCGGGTGACAACTCAGTATTATCGATTTTCATCGTTTTTACTTTTGGAAAAAGGGATGCCAATTCCGTCGAATGGCTTTCCAAACGGTATTTTTCATTAAAAGTAAGAAGTTCTTGATGCGAAAAAGCAAGATCCCGTTTTGACGGCTTCGCTTTTAAACGTGCTTCCTGACGGTTACGTGCGATGCGCTCCTCTAATTGCGCAACAAGTTCAACAAAATAAACCGGTTGTCCAGCGCTTAAAAAGATCTCACAAATTTTGTGTAAAAAAGCAATATCTTCTTTCTGATCAAATCCCACTAAAACAGTAAATATGATTGTCTTAACTGTATTCTGTTCACCAGCCACAAATGCTTTGAAAAGTTCGATCCTAGTGGAATCAGACAACTTAAATGCCGCAGGCGTATACCCAAGATAATTGGCAAATAAATCAATAGTTTGATGATTAAATAGTAATTTACCATCAATTCTTTTTTAAAGTTCGCGACCGACAGTCATTTTTCCAACAGCCTGAGCACCAATCAAAACCAGTAATGGCATAGAAGCACCTCATTCTTTTAGACTTATTGTAACAGAATGTCAGGAAATAATGGATCCTATTTAGATGCGAAAGGCCAACTTTTCTCCCAATCCTGCTGAGCGTATCTTTTTGTTGCGTTTGGGCATTCAGCTATACTTAAGGCAGACTAGAATAGTGGAGGATGGAATATATGAACGAAATCATTCAAACGTTTAGCGAGCGAAAGGAGGAGTTGCTGCGGGCAATCTTTCAACACTTGGCCATTTCGCTGAGTGCGTTGATTTTAGCCATTTTAATTGCTATTCCATTAGCAATTTTGTTGAGCCAAAAGAAACGAATGGCAGAATTTGTTTTACAGATCACAAGTATTCTACAAACAATTCCATCATTGGCATTATTGGGATTATTGATTCCTTTTGTTGGTATTGGCACCGTTCCCGCTCTAATAGCATTGGTAGTTTATGCGTTACTGCCCATTTTTCAAAACACGTATATTGGGCTTTCCGAAATCGATCCGTCGATTGAAGAAGCGGCGGATGCATTTGGTATGTCTCGCTTGCGAAAACTCTTCAAAGTTGAGTTACCTATTGCAATGCCTGTCATCATTTCTGGGGTACGTACAGCATTGGTGTTGATCATTGGAACGGCCACGTTGGCAGCATTGATTGGTGCTGGTGGATTGGGAACCTTTATTTTGTTAGGGATCGACCGTAATGATCCGAGTTTGACACTCATAGGGGCGGTTAGTTCGGCTCTATTAGCAATCTTATTCAGTGGACTGATTCGTTTTTTACAAAACCGCAGTATGAAAACCACACTGATCTCTTTAGGTGTTATCTTTCTTGGAATCGGCGGAATTCTTTTCGCACAGTATAATCCTATTTCAAATAAAACGGTAACGATTGCTGGTAAACTCGGTTCAGAACCAGATATCCTTATCAATATGTATCAAGCAGTGATCGAAGAAGAAGATCCTAGTTTAACCGTCGAGATCAAACCAAACTTTGGTAAAACAAGTTTCTTATTTAGCGCCCTTGAAAATGACCAGATTGATATTTATCCCGAGTTTACGGGAACAGTATTAGAAAGTCTAGTCAAAGTCCCAGAAAATACCCAAATAGATGGTTCTCCAGAATCAACTTATCAAGAAGCAACAAAACTGCTTAGTGACCAGTTTAATATGCGCCTGTTAGAGCCGATGACCTACGAAAACACCTATGCTTTAGCCATGCGTCGTGAACAAGCAGAAGAGTTGGGTATAACGAAGATTTCTGAATTAGTTGCTCATGAGTCAGAGCTTCGGGCTGGTTTTACTTTAGAGTTTATTGATCGGGAAGATGGCTATCGCGGGATCCAAAAACAGTACGGGCTGACTTTTGATTCTGTCCAAAGTATGGAACCGGCACTGCGCTATCAAGCGATTCAAAGCAAGGATGTCGATGTGATCGATGCTTATTCGACAGATAGTGAGATCAAACAATACAATCTCGTCGTTTTAGAAGATGATCGACAGCTCTTTCCACCTTATCAAGGAGCCGCATTGATGAAAGATGAATTTGCTGCAGAACATCCGCAAGTCGTCAAAGCATTGAAAAAACTATCAGGAAAAATCACAGAGGACCAGATGATTGACATGAACTATCAAGTGAATGTGGAAGGAAAACAACCGGCAGATGTTGCTCGTGAATTTCTAAAAAAAGAAAAGATTATTGGGGAGGGAAACTAAATGGAACCAATTATCGAATTTAAACAAGTTGTCAAAGAATTTGAGGGACAAGTCGTATTAAAAGAATTGGATCTCTCCATTCATCAAGGAGAAATCTTTGTCTTAGTAGGTCCCTCAGGAAGCGGAAAAACAACCTCCCTTAAAATGATCAATGGGCTGATCGAACCGACGGAAGGCAATGTTTACTTCAAACAAAAACGAGTGAAAGACTATCAACTCCAAAAGTTACGTTGGAAAATTGGTTACGTGTTGCAGCAAATTGCTTTATTTCCAACGATGTCCGTCAAGGAGAATATTGAAATCATTCCAGAAATGCTCGGTTGGGATAAAAATCGTCGCAATCAACGTGTCGATGAACTACTCACTGAGGTTGGACTTGAACCAGAGACGTTCAAAAAACGGATGCCGGCTGAACTTTCAGGTGGTCAAAGTCAGCGGATCGGAATCTTGCGAGCGTTGGCTGCAGAACCGGACATCATCTTGATGGATGAACCTTTTAGCGCCCTTGATCCGATTTCTCGAACCAATCTTCAGGATCTCGTATTAGATTTGCATAATAAATTAGGCAATACGATCGTCTTTGTTACCCATAATATGAATGAAGCCTTAAAATTGGGAGATCGAATCGGTGTGATGAATGAAGGCAGACTGGTACAATGTGATACGCCTGAAAAAATACGGACAGAGCCAAAAACGGATTTCGTTCGCGCCTTTTTTGACGAAACACAAGGAGCACAGCAAGAACAACGTCTTCAAGCGATTATTGATTCTGGTTACTACCAACAATCAACTACACAAGAGGGAATGTCCCTCGATGTGAAAGTCCCTCTTTCACAAGTATATGAAGTCTTGGCCAACCACGAACATTTGGTTGTTACAGAACAAGGACAAGCGATTGGTGAAGTTAGCCGTACAGATATCTTTCATTTTCTAAGTCAGGAGGAGCAAGATGCAAAACTATGATGTAATCGTTGTGGGTGGTGGACCAGCCGGAACTGCTGCGGCTTATTCTTTCAGCGAGCAAGGGAAGACTGTCGCAATCGTTGAAGCCGATCTCTGGGGAGGAACTTGCCCCAACCGCGGGTGCGACCCCAAGAAGATTTTAATGAGTGCCGTTGAAGCAAAGGCGAAGGCTGCTCACTTAGCAGGAAAAGGGATCACTGGAGAGCTGGGTATTGACTGGAAAACTTTGATGGCTTTCAAGCGCAGTTACACGGACACTGTTCCCACACAGACGAAGCAGGGCTTAGTGGATACTGGAATCACGACCTATGAAGGAGAAGCGGGATTTATCGATGAACAAACGCTGCGGATTGGTTCAGAAATCGTTTCAGCTGATCAGTTCTTGATTGCTACAGGACAACGACCTGCGCTACTCCCGATTAAAGGACAAGAATATTTGCATACAAGCACCGATTTTCTTGCAATGGAAAAAATGCCCGCGAAAATCACTTTTTTAGGAGCGGGGTATGTTGCTTTTGAACTTGCGACAATCGCTCAAGCAGCAGGAGCAGAGGTACACATTATTCATCATAACGACAGACCACTGAAAGCATTTGATCAAGAATTGGTGAATGCCTTTGTTGAGCAATTACAAAAGCAAGGAATTTCCTTTCATTTCAATGTAGAGATTGAAAGCATCAGCCAAATCAATGAAGGATACACGCTGCAAGGTACAGGCTTTGAGCTGGACACCGATTACGTGGTAAGTGCTGCTGGACGCATCCCAAATGTTGAATCCTTACACTTAGAAAATGCAGGAGTTGATTATTCCAAACGCGGGATCAAAGTCAATGACTATTTACAAACATCGAACCCACGAGTTTTTGCCTGTGGAGATGTATTGGATAAGGAACAACCTAAACTGACGCCTGTTTCAAGTTTTGAAGCAAAATATGCGGTCGCTTCAATGAGCCAAAAAGGTTCTCGTTCTGCAATCACGTATCCCCTGATTCCTACAATCGTCTTTGGTGGGTTGAAATTGGCTCGGATCGGTCAAAGTGAAAAACAGCTCGCTCAAAATCTGCAGATCCATAGTGAAACAATCAACCTTGCCGATTGGTTTACGTACCGTCGCATCAACGATCCTGTTGCGATGCTTAAACTTGTTTACAATCAAGAGGGACAAATCATTGCGATTACCTGTCTTTCAAGTATCGCAGATGAATTGATTAATTTGTGCTACTTGATTCTGGAAAAACAGCTCACTCACCAAGAAATTGAAGCGCTGATCTTTGCTTATCCAACTCCTGCAAGTGATTTGACTTACATCATTTAACGCTGGAAAACGATCGTGTTTCATAACGAATGCTTTTGAAAGAGTCTCTCCTTCAACTTTTCTGCTGATAAAACAGATCACCATGACAAGTTGAAGGGTGGGCTTTTTTGTGTTCATGTGTTCTACCTGTCTGTTGCTTACTTTCGTGAAAAAGTTTCAAAAGTTTCTTGACTTAAAGTGAAGGTGAAGCAGTATACTATCAAACAGAGAAGGGAGTTTTTTGATGTTATTAAAATCAATTACAGATCCAGCAGATTTAAAGAAGTTATCCGTTGCAGAACTACAACAAGTTAGTGAGGAAGCAAGAACCGTGTTATTAGAAAAAATCAGCCATCATGGAGGACATAACGGACCGAATTTGGGCGTTGTCGAAATGACAGTTGCTTTACACGCTGTCTTTGATTCTCCAAGAGATAAAATGATTTTTGATGTTTCTCACCAAACCTATATTCATAAAATGCTGACTGGGCGAGGTCAAGCCTTCTGGGATCCAGCGCATTATAGCGATGTCTCTGGTTATACCAATCCAAAAGAAAGTGACCATGACTTGTTTACAGTGGGGCATACATCCACGTCATTGTCTTTAGCAAATGGGGTTGCCAAAGCACGAGACTTAAAAAATGAAGAAGGGAACGTAATTGCGGTCATTGGTGACGGCTCATTATCTGGTGGTCTGGCTTATGAAGGATTGAACAATATCGCGGAGACTGGAACAAACACTATCGTGATTGTAAATGATAACGACCAGTCGATTGCGGAAAACCACGGAGGTCTCTACAATAACTTACGAGCATTGCGAGATACGAATGGTCAAGTGGAAAACAATTTCTTTAAGTCATTAGGGTTTGACTACTATTATCTTGCTGATGGCAATGATCTGACAGCCTTGATGCATCTATTCAAACAAGTGAAAGACAGCAATCATCCTGTTGTCCTTCATATTCAGACCGTTAAAGGAAAAGGCTTCAAATTTGCCGAAGAAAATCGCGAGAAATTCCATGCTGGTGGACCATTTAGTCTTGAAACAGGGGATTATCTTGCAAATTCTGGTGGAGAAACTTATTCAACGGTAACGACCGATTATCTTTT
>NZ_JBDGBK010000064.1:0-17789 GCF_040910045.1 Enterococcus sp. RTP21361st1_A6_RTP21361_211029
TTTGCCATCTTCGGACACGTCCTTTTCTTAGTAGTTAGATTCTACCAAATCGTGTCCATGAAATCATCCTAACATCAGGGCTTGTTCAACTTGATATTGAATACGATCTTGAATGGCGATTTTATGTAGAAGAAAAAGTGGGCGGGATTTGGTACCAAGTCAATGATCGAATTGGAAGCTTTCATCAAACAAAATCGATTATAGTAAATGTTTCAAAACGATCACTAGATGTGATTCCAAAGAAAAATAATACGATTGAATTGAATTTATTTGATGCTACATTTAATGATCCGTTTAACTACGTAGATGTTTTATCACACGCCGGAACAGTAAATTGGAGTATGGAAGATCGACCTATTGATTCCCGACTAGGTGTTACAACCGGTAAGTTTCGATTCTCCGATAATAATGAATCAATGCTGGTTACTGTTCCATTTACAGTAATTGACACCACACCTCCAACAGGGATATTAATCAACCCAATAGAATTAGAACTTGGCCAAAAATCAGATATTAATGACTTCTTTGTAAGTCCGCCAAAGGATAATGGAAAACAACCCGTTACCATTCGTCCAGACTCGGACCCAAATAGTCTAGGATTAGGTAGTCACAATTTTGGTGTTAAATTAATCGATAACTTGGGAAATACCGCAAGCTTGAGTACTACAGTGATTGTGAAGGATACAACTCCTCCAAAAGTCATAAGTAAGGATGCAACGATAGACTACGGAGGTACTGTAACGGAAGCTGATTTTATCGATCATGTATCAGATAATGATATTAATGGACCATTTTCGTTTTCATTTGATAAGTCAAAGCCAACTCCGGACAATAAGAAAGTTGGTATTCAAGATGTTTATCTGGAAGTAAGTGATCCATCTGGAAATATTACCAAAGTACAAGCAAAGTTAACTGTTAATCCTGACAATGTTGCACCTACTGGGAATGGTATTTTACAAATGATCCCAGTCAACGGCAGTATATCAGCCAACCCACTTGATGTAGTAACAAACTTGCAAGATAATGATGCTATTTCAAAAATAACAGCAAAGTATATAAAAATACCTGATACATCTAAAATTGGTTTGACGGATGCAAAAGTTGAATTATCCGATCAAAATGGGAATAAGTCAGAAGTGACTGTACCTGTTTTTGTACATGATCACCATAGTATCTTTGACGATCAATATGTCTTGAGTTCACAAAATTTCACTGCTTATTCTAACCACGTTCCTGCTTCAAAAATGGAAGAATGGATTTTGCAAGAAAGCCAATCTAAAGCGTGGGAACTTTCAAGTGGAAATGAAATATCTCAGCAAATTAAAGTGATCAAGCATGATGTCAAGCCTCAGTTTGGCTCCTATACTGCTACGATCCAACTTGGCAATCTTACGAAAGATATTACGATTAATATTTTAGATGCCAAAGATTTGATTGATGTTACTATCCCGCAAAAAGTAATTTTTGGATCAACAGATATTCAAAATGGTAAGGTATCATCACCAAGTTACGAAGTGAAAAATAATTCAACTGCTAAGCTCAAAGTATCTTTAGCCAAAATGCAAGTGGATTCTAGTTCAACGATTGATGTCATTCGAGCTAATGATATCGAACCTAGTGGGAAAGATGAAAAAGTGAAATTAAGTTTGAGTTCATTGGAAGAATTTCAGTTTCCAATGATTGAGTTACATCCTTCAGTAGCAAATCAAGAATTGGGGATTTTAAATTCTCAAGCAGTTGGTGGGTTTCAAATTAAAGGAGCATATTACGGAAAATATCAAAATACAAAATGTAACATCCAAATGACCTTCAAATTTGAAGTGATTTAGTAGAGATAACTAGGGTGGTCCCCTGGTTATCTCAGTACATAGATTTCATGAGTAATGAGGCGATGGGTTATGCAAAAAAGATATGGTCATCTGATTATTTTAGATGAATTAATTCAAAATGGTTATAAAAAGTATCACTGCCTTTGTGATTGTGGACAAGAAACAATTGTTTATCATTCCAATTTAGTCTCGGGTCGAACAAAAAGCTGCGGGTGTGGAAATGTTAAAAATCGGCATAGATATAAGGATTTATCTAATAAAAAATTTGGTGAACTAGTTGCCCTTGCTCCAACAGAAGAACGTAGCGAAGGAACCGTTGTATGGAAATGCCTATGTTCGTGTGGCAATGAAATACTGGCATCGGCAAAACGATTGCAACGAGGAGAAATCTGGAGTTGTGGATGTCTTAAGGAAAAACAATATCATATTGAAAAGCAAGTATTTGGTAACCTGACTGTCATTGAGCCATTAAATAAGAAGTTAGATTGGAAAACAAAATGGAGATGTAAGTGTAGCTGCGGTCAATTATGTGAAGTAAGCTATGGCAACTTATCATCAGGTCACACAAAAAGTTGTGGTTGTTTGAAAAGAGTTGAAAGTAGAACTTGTGTAAAAGGAACAATTGTCGAATGTTTGAAAGCTAAATTGGCCAAAAACAATACTAGTGGCGTAAAAGGAGTTTATCGGTGTAAGGGAATGTGGGTAGCTTATATTACTTTCCGTGGAAAGCGACACTATCTGGGTACGTATGACAATCTAAGTGAAGCAGCGCTGGCGAGAAAAAGAGCCGAAGATAAATATTTTTTGCCGTTGTTAAAACAATTTTCGAGCTGATAGCCGAATTTCCTGATTGCTTTTATTTAAACCATTGAAAAAGGAAAAGAAATATAGATTTTAGTAATAGTAAATACTGAATGTGAGATTGTTAGAATCAACGATGAAAATAGGAGGATAGTATAATGTGGCAGGACAGCCTTAGACATCTATTTAAGAAGAAAATGTTTCAAGACGTTCGACTTCAAGAGTATTCAGAGAACATTTTGAGAGAGTTTGATTTTCTTATAGAAAATATTTCGCCAGATAATCTCAGAACAACAATCACAAAAATTAATGTAATAGAGGAAAAAGCTAGTTTACTAATGTTTTTTCTAGAGATAAATGAGGAAGAACAATTAACGAGTGATAGAATTATTGAATTAATAGAAAAGGGGTATCGAGATACATTTCTGGAAAAGATATCTTTTGGAAATGATTTAACTAATAGGTATTCATTACTCGAAATACTGGAGTGATAATTATGATGTATTTGTGGGATATAAATTTTGTGAAATATGCAATTGAAAAAAGAAAAATTTCAGAGAAAGAATTAAAGTCACAACACATTATCGTTCTTGAACAATTCGAGCGTATAAAAAAACAAGCAGAACTGTTAGTAAAAGAAGTAAATAGTAGTAATTTTGAAAATATACTTATACAATTACAAGTTTTAGATTTGAAATGCCAAGCAATCTTGAATTATATTGGGATACCGCAAAATGGGTATAAAACTGATGAAGACTTTTTACAACATTTAACAGAAGAGGCTTTGGGAACATTGAAGGATAAGTATATTAACGATGAACAAGACGTTTATTTTACCTCATTTATTAAGGAAGTTCTTATTAGAGAATTGCAAGATATTAAAAAGGAGTGGACCTTTCAAGAAGAAAAGGGAAATTAAATTTCAAAAATCAAATAACATCTTTTGAAGTAGCAATTGCGAGCTAAGATCAGAGGATAATATTTTTTACTAATAATTTGAAACAATTTTCGATTTAATGTCCATTTTTGTGTTCCCTTTTTGTTTTTAGTAGTGAAAGGGGAAGAAAGAATATGGATATTCGTGATGAAAAATGTCGAGTGTACGAACAACTGAGACTATTGATGGAGGAAAGAAGGGAGCTTTCAAAACAGTATTTTGATCTAAAAGAATACTTGATTCATTTAGAAGATAATCAAGACACGACAAATTCTGATAAAGCAATACATCGTGAAGTGGAGCCGATGAATTTAGAAAATGAAAAGGAGCTCCAAGATTACTTTACTCAGCGAAAAGCAATCGACAACCATCATCGATCTTACAAAGATTACGGGTTTATTATTGCATCAATTTTGAAAGAGGCAGGAAAACCATTATCCGCCAAGCAAATATATCATGAGTGGACAGAATCGTATGAAATTTTTCCTGATTATCGCAATTTTGTAAATAATATTCTTCCAAAAATTAATCGAGATGAATCAATCCCTGTTGAACGTGCTATGAGAGGATATTGGCAATATAGACTTAAAACCTAATTTGTCCGTATATCTTTTTCCTTTCGAATTTTCAAAGGAAGAAGTGACAGTGATGAATCAGAATTTTGATTTTGCAAATGATGATGCACAAATTATTAGCTATATTCAAAAAACAGTTCATAATACGGCAATTAATTATTTTGCTAAAAATAGCAGACTAAAAGATACTGAATTTGTTCCTGGACAAAAGACACTAGATTATTTTATCGAGGAGCAAGCAATGTATCCACAAGAAACTGTTACGGTAGTATCTGAAAAATTTCCGCTAGATTTCTCTAATTTTGCCTTAGCCACTGAATTCCAAAAACTACCTGATAAAGATCAATCTCTACTGATTCAAAAATATATTTTTGGATATTCAGACTATGAAATTTCCATTCAACTATCAATGACAAGGCAAGGTGCAACAAAAAAGCGCCAACGTATTCTAGGAAAAATTCGAAAACGTCTCCTCACTTAGTTTTAAAAAAATATATGATTCGTGCTCCTCCCTGAAGCACTGGCCATGGA
This sequence comes from Enterococcus sp. RTP21361st1_A6_RTP21361_211029, assembly GCF_040910045.1. Taxonomy (NCBI): domain Bacteria; kingdom Bacillati; phylum Bacillota; class Bacilli; order Lactobacillales; family Enterococcaceae; genus Enterococcus; species Enterococcus sp. RTP21361st1_A6_RTP21361_211029. The sequence goes on from NZ_JBDGBK010000064.1 coordinate 4,674, forward strand.
AAATCAGTGCTAAAAATGGAGGATGCGTGAAATGAAGTCATTGGCAGAACTCGTTATTCTTGTTCAAAAGGATGATGAAGAGGCGTTTTCTCAAATTGTGAACAGTTTTAAACCATTGCTGATTAAAGAATCTTGTCGTAATGGAAGCTTTGATGAAGATTGCTATCAAGAGTGTATGATCAGACTATATTTAGCTCTTAAAAAAATTGATATTACAGAATAATCATTATTAAAGATAATCGTGTAGTCAGTTTCTGTTAGCGTTTCCGAAAGGTAGGTACAAAGCTATGAACCTACCTTTCTTTGATTTTGAATGATATTAAAATAATTTAGAGTAGGTTTATTGTGACATAAATAAGGATAGCAGCTGCATTTTGCAGAGGTGGGAGTAAAAATGAAACGAAAATATATTGTGCTGGCTTTGTGTGTGTTATTTTTATTGGTAGTATATTCTCTTTTGACGCCCTTTTCTAAGGATGTTGTAAACATGGTGATAGTCATAATAGGAACCGTTTTGATACTTGTAACGCTTTGCTATGTTGCGATTAAAAAAACAACTAAGTAAGTAATGTTAGGACTTAATTTAATAGTCTTTTTATATTCGTTTATCGTGCTATTTACATGGTGAATAATATCAACTTATAAAGGATAGAATTTTAAAGTAAAAAAGGAATCTTGGAGGAAATGTCTATGGAGCATAAAGGAAATAGTAAATTAAAATTCAAAAGACTTCAACTTATATTCGTGTTATTGATGTTGATTGCATTGTCTCAAAGAAATTATCTTTTGGCCGTTTGCTGTGGAATTACGTCTACAATTTTTTATATTCTTCAAAATAAGTAGTAGCTGGGGCCTTACCTATTTACATAAAATAACTGCTTTCAAAATGACAGGGTGATGCTAATAGTTTGGGGAGATTTTGGTGATTAAATAAAAGATATGTAGTATTCAGTAGTTTTTGGGGGCTACAGTAATAGTGTTTTATCTGCCTTTAGGATTTTTCACAAAGGTATTTAGTGATTTTGTTTAGGAGAAAGGTGAAGAGAAATGTTAGAGACAGCTTCTAATGTAACAATTATCATATTTCCAATTTTAGTATGCATGTTTGTAGGGATTGATAGAAAAAAGTGGGAATCATGGAAAGAAAATAAACGAATTTTTTTCTTTATAAGCTGGTTAGTTATAGCCGCTATTTTAATGAGCAATAATCTTTATATCTTTGTTTTAGTATCAATTATTTTATTTTTCACTGAGCTTTATTTGTGATTAGTTGTAGATTTATTGAAAAACGTATAAAGAAATTTTTTATGTAAATTAATAGAAAGACCAGTATTGGATAACTTCATGAGATAGGAGAAGCGGTGTTAGCAATACTTACTATAGTAGACATCACAGCTTCGTATGTGTTTAGTGGGGAGTATGAGCCTATACGGACTATTGGTTATTTAATCCCTAGATAGTTATCTGCCCTTCAAATATTGCAGCAATATTTAATATGTATTCTATATCAAATATTTGAAAAAGATTAGTGTTCATGTTTAATGAGGTAATTTGCAGGGGTATATTATTTCTTATAACCTTTTCAATATTAAGAATGACAATTAAGGACTTCCAATTAAACTGGAAGCTAGTTTTAACAACACTACTAATTATATTAACAATTTATTTTGGTAGGAATGCTGTTGGCTACACACTACAGATAATAAATTCAAAAAAAGGAGTAAAGAAGTCCGCTTTGCTAGAGCGGCGTTTCGTTATTCTTTTTTTCACTATTAAATTTTAATTTATGAACTTTAGTAGGAGTATCATCCTACCTATTTGAACCATCATATGTAAATATAGTTCTATCAAGTTAATCTTTTCTGAAAGCGATATGAAGCGTATAATTAAGTATATATATTTTAGAGAGGAGCAGTTTTGATGGGTTACTTGCTTAATGGAGAAATATCGAAGTTAGCACATTTATCTCGTGAAAATCTCGTAGATTCAGTAACTCTTTAGCTAATTTGTTTGATTGGATAGAAGATGACAGAAATTATCATAGTGATTATGTAAATAGATTTTTTTTGGGAAACCTGTGAAATAATCAGATGGTAAGGATCAAATATAATGCATTGGAACAAAGGAATTCTTCCCAAACGATAGAATTCTACACAAGAAAACTGGATTAATTCGAAAGATTTCGATACAGAGGACTAGGTCGGATTGTTTTTAGCTGTTCAAGGAATTGACTTGAATAAATTTGGAGTACTGGTTGGAAATAATCTACAATTCGTTATTTAGGACGTCTTTTTGGTAATTCCGATAATTTTCACAATGTAAATGGTAAGTTTTCAAAGAATGGTGCTAGTCAGGAGAATAAAAAAGGTTTTACACTGTTTGTATTGAACATCTATTATATTTTGATAACCAAGGGTATTGATGGCGTACGAATTGTTTTTTGGAATAACGAATTATTTAAGAAACATATGAAAGACACACTTCAAATTTAATAAGTGGATACAACAAAGCATTTTTATGTGAAAATAGAATTTCTGACTAAATCTCGACTTATTAGAGAATATATTGAGAAGTTTGATACAGTAGACAGCTGTTGATAATATCTTTATGTTTTCTACCAATATCTTTTTTTATTTTAGTAATTTAGTATTTCTATAGGAGGTATTTATGAGTATTTTGATAGCCAAAGAAACACCCAGGGGGACTAATCAACGAAGGTTATTCGAAAAAAGAAAAGCCCAAGGGAACGTGATGACGCTTGAAAAAGTAGAAAAAATCATTAAAAATCAAAGTTATTTGGATATGACAAGGGTTTTTAGTATTTCATTAAAAACATATAGTGACACATCAGAATTTGAAAAAAAAAGTGTTAAATCGTTTTATGGATTAGTTGATGTAAATGGCAATAGTCAATATGTGTGGGTAGGATTTACAAATGATGATTTTATTGTAGTTGTTGGAAAGACTAAGATTAATTTTCAAAAGAAGAGTTTTGGGGATCTATTTTTTAAATATAAAGAATGGGGCTCATCAGTGACCCCAAGACTAATTTTTGAAGTGATAGCATCAGAAGACCAGAAGGAAAAAATGAACGAGATTATAGAGAATGTTAACGGTTATATAAAAAAGGCTATTATAATTCCTTTTAGTAATGACTTTGGAATAAGCATTTCGGAACTCGAAAAAAATATTGGTAACCTTCTTTTAATTGAAAATGATATTCCGATTTTGAATAAGTACTCACATAATTATCGTTGACTAATTTTTTTATTGTAATTTAAATATCTTGACTTGTAATAGTGTTTTGTATGAATAATACTAACCGAAAAGAGTTTTAAGACAGAATTGAGGAGATATATAATTGGGAATCGAGAAGCAAGCAATAGAAAATATAGTTGAAGCTATGAATGATGATACACTAATTATTTTTGTCGGCGCTGGGGTATCAGCAAATTCCGGATTACCTAGTTGGGGTCAATTAGTAAATGAATTTGAGAAAGAGCTAGATATCAATAATTCAATCACTGATTATTTGAAAATTGCTCAATTCTATTATGATATTTGGGGACAACAGAAATACTATCAAAAAATTATGGATATCTTTAGTCGACATAATGATGCTAAACCCAATGATATTCATAAACACATTTTAAAAATTCATCCAAAACATTTAATCACAACTAATTATGATACATTACTAGAAGATATGATGAATTCCAGTATAGATAAATATGATATTTTAAAAAGAGATGAAGATATCCCATATTCTAATTCTGGACAATATATTATTAAAATGCATGGGGATTTAGCATTAAAAAATATTGTTCTTAAAGAAAACGACTACTTGGATTATGAAGAAAATTTTTATATGATTTCAACGCTCATTAAATCATTGATAATGAATAACACATTGTTATTTATAGGATATTCATTAGGAGATTCCACGTTTAACTCCATTTTTAGATTAATTCAAAAAAGCCTTGGAGGAGATGCGAAACATGCATACTTTTTCACACCTCAAAAACAAGATGAACCTGTTATAGAGTATTATAAAAAAAGGGGAATTTACGTTCTTTCAAGTTCAGAAGAAGTTGATTCATCAAAGCTTGGAGAATATACTGTTGATTTCTTAAATCAAATTTCCAGTAAAATAGATGAAGAGAGCCTAAATGAAGTAGTGTTGTGGAAAAAAATTAAATTTTTGGATAAGCTATTTTTTATTGAATCCAGAGATATTGCTGGATTTTCGGGGTTAAATAAACATGCATGGCTAACTTCACCCGACCAATTTGTTTGGAGAGATAGAGATGCATTTGAGTTCAATGTGGGTGGAAATTCAGAGCTAATTAATTTTATAGAAGAAAAAACAAGCCTTAGTCAATTTTTAGGGATTGATATGGACCAAAGTAATATGGGAGGATTGGGAAATCCAGTGCTAACTCCAGCTTTTGAGTTATATAAGGAAAAAAAGTTTAGTTTAGCTAAAGTAAAGTTTAGAGAAATCGCTAATACTTCGTTTGCAAAAAAAGACTATTTCAATTTTTTGTTAGCTGAATTTAACGTAGCTCATATAAATCCGGGATTTTTTGAAGAAAAAGTTGAACTAGATGATACCGTATACAAAGATGGAAGTTTTGATAGTATTATGGACCGAATAATAGACAGTTCTAAAGAAGATTTGAGAAAAATAGCAATCTTTTTTAGAGACGTAATTTACAATTTCAAATTTGTTTATAGAAAGTTATCCAAAATTGATGTGCTTATGGACAAATTAAGACAAGAAAGAGTAGCATTCAAGAACGGAGGATATTCTTCTAATAATATTCTATTGACGGTGAAATATGAATTTTATTCGTTTATTGATTTTATTGAGAAAAACTGTATTTGTGTGAATCAATATCAGGAGTATCAGTTAGTTGTAAGTAGATATTTTGAATGTTTACTAATAGCATTAGATAATTCGTACTATAATAACGATGAAAACAATTATCCATTTGAAGGAACTTCATCGATTATCGAGGCACTAGATTTAGATAATATTAAATATATCCTACCAAATATGAACAAAAAAATGTTAAAGGTTTATCTTGATAACTATTCTATGTCTAAATTGAAAGTGACGAATAAGGCTCTTGATTATATAATCGAATCTATTCAAGAATTATGCAAGATTAATAAGGGCCCTATGGACATACATGCTAATTTACTCAATCAGACTATCGATTTTTTAAATGTGGTGGATTTGAATGATGGTAATTTTTTAGTAGATCTTTTAGCAGCTTTCCCAGTTTATTATAATAATCGTGATGCAATTAAAAAAATTATACAAATGATACTCTGTCAAAATAAAACTCTGTCAGAAGATAATTTAAATAAGTTAAGAGAAATTTCAAAAGAGCACGTAGAGATTATTATAAAAAATAACTTTGCCTTGCATGAAGATAATTACCCTTACTATTCGAAAATATTAGAATTAGATAAAGACATTTCAAGAAAAAGTATTTTTTTTGCTGACCTTACTCAAGATCTTTCAATCATACTTTTTGTTGAAGATAAACCAACTAGAATTGTGAAATATAGTAGATTTTTAGGTGCTTTTTATAAATTTCTTGAAGTGGAACAAAAAAAATTGGTAGATGCTATTTTATCTAAATATTCTAACCTTGCAGTTGCTGAGATAGATTTTCACTTTGTGATTGAAATGATTAAATTTCAAGTCAATGATTTTATCACTCTAAAAGATGATGTTTTTCAAAATTTAGTAGATAAAGTCAATAAAGATATAACTAAAGGTGTAAAATTTTACCCTGATCCACTTGAAGTAGCTATTACTGACATTTTTGTTTTAGTTCAACTGAATTATTTTAGTTTGGAAAGTATTTCTGAAGCAGAAATTGATGAAAAAATAAAAGGAAAATTTCCAGAGGTAGATTGGATGATGTTCAATGTTAGAAATGACATTACTATCGAAAATCTTTTAAAGAACCATGATTTTTATCAAGCTAGGGAGTCATTTAGTAAAAACGATCATGATAAGGAAATGTTCAATAGTTGGGCTATCAGTCAATTTGAAACGGGGAAAGCAAAGGTTGATAATAAGAATGTGTAAATCAAAATAGCAGAATATAAAAAAGCAACTTTCTTTCAAAGAGAGTTGCTTTTTTGTATTCCCAATTGTCTTTATTAGTGTAAAGAAAAATGACCTTTGAAAATTGAATACAAAATCTATCAGTACTTTCCATTTGCAGGGAGCATTTCCCAATTACGCCATGATGAGTAATCGGAGCGATAAATAGTTGAGAGAAGAATTGTCGAATTCGAGCCATGATCTGCAAATGTAATAATGATACTTCCGTAACTAAATTGGCTCGCCATTACTGGGGAGAGGTGAAAATCCTATGTGCTTTTTGACAGGAGCAGCTGGTAGATAAATAAATGTTTTTATAATGTGTAACTTATATTTTTCGTGAGGCGCTGACGTTGGAAAGAGAAGGCGGTAGAATGAAGACAGCCACTCGGCAAGATATTATCAAGTTGGGATTTTCACGGTATTACGCTGACAAGATCTTCAGGGAATGCAAAGCTCTTTTGGTCACTAATGGGTATTCTTTTTATCGCAATAGCAAGATTAAAAGGATACCTGTGAGTGTCATTGAAGAGGTCTTACACATTTCTTGGGAGGATGAATACTGATGAGAAGAGTTGCAAATGTGTACAAAGACGAGAAGAGAGGAACGTGGTATTTTTCATTAACTTTGGGTTATGATCGTTTCGGAAAGAGAATTCAACCCACTAGAAGAGGATTTAAATCGCAAAAAGAAGCAAAAGATGCGATGGAGGAATTGAAAAAGAATTATTCTGATTCTCAAGAAATTTATTTACAAGGGATTACTTTTCGTGAGTTTTATAAGAAGTATTTTTTTCCGTGGTATAAACTTGGGACGGTTGAGAAAACATATGTAAAAACCGATAAGACTTTAAAACGTGCTTTAGCTTATTTTGGAAAAATGCAAATGGAAAAAATTCGACCGATTCATATTCAAGAGTTTCAACAATTTCTTGTTCAAGAATGTTCTGTCACGAATAAAGAAGGAAAAATACGTCCGCTTTCGAACAATTATATTAAACAGATCTTTAATAAGTTACGGATTATTTTTAAACGCGCGGTAGTTTTGGAAGTCATTGATGAGAATCCGGTAGATACTATTGGGAAAATCAGAACCCAGCGATCGGTTGTGGCATTTTGGACTGTTGATGAATTTAAGAAAGTATACAATTGTTCATATCGATGTGATTTCCAAGAAGAATTTTATAAACGAATGATGCGCTTTTTATTCGTGACAGGACTTAGAAGTGAAGAACTTTTTGCGCTACAATGGCCAGATATCGATTTTCGTAAAGGAACTTGTAGTGTGAGTAAATCACTCTATATTCGAACAAGAACGGATTATGATTTCTCAGATACTAAGAATACTTCAAGTATCCGAACGATTACTCTAGACAAGCAAACGATAGAAGATTTAAGGGAATGGAAAGAATCTCAAAAAACGATTGGGGATGACTTGGGCTTTATTTTTACCTTTGATGGCTTACCACCATCTCCAAAGACATTTTTAGGTCGAGTAAAAAAATTAGCTGAAGTAGCTGGTGTCAAACCGATTCACTTACATGGATTACGGCATTCTCATGTGGCATTTTTGATTGAACATAATAACAATATCTATGCTGTTTCAAAGCGTTTGGGACATTCCTCTGTTAAGACAACTTTAGATAAATATGGGCATCTTTATCCAGATACCAACCAAACTTTAGCAGATGAATTTACTAAATTTGAAGTGTAATTTTTTTTGCGATTTGCTGCTGTCAAATTACTGTCACGAGCCGTTTTTAGCCGGTTTTTGAATTTTCGATGTTGATATACCGGGCTTTAGAGGCTAGTTGTCGGAATCGAAAATGGATGAGGATGAACCGAAGAAATAGCAAGGGGTTCTTGAAAACAATTGTTGTTTCTTTGTGAATTTTCAAAAACATTCGCCCGATTGTCGCCCATAAATTTAAATGGGCGACAATTTTTTTATCTTTCAGCGGATTTTTTCAATCGTTGGGCGAATATATCAACGGCTTCTGTTTTCATCTTTCTAGTTACATGGACATATTTGTCCATTTTAGTAGCAATCCTTGAATGGCCCAATCTTTCTTGAACAATTTTTGGCTTGACTCCATCTTCTAAAAGCATGGTAGCGTGAGTATGTCGAAGAGAGTGAAAATTAAAATCAATTCCGAGTTCCTTTTTTATTCGAGAAGAGTGCCATTTAATAGAATTTGGTGTCACTGGTTCGCCATTGTCTTTTGTACAGACAAAAGTTGAATCGTAATAGAATTTACCATACCTAAGTTTATTCTCTGATTGACTCTTTCTTGCTCTTCTTAATTCAGCTGCTAATACATCATCAATTGCTATTATTCTGAAACTTGCTTGTGTTTTGGGAGTGCCAAGCTGAATTCCATGCTTGTCCTGTAACATTATTCGATCTACTGTTATTGTTCGCTCATCCAAAGAAATATCTGACCACTGTAGACCACATACTTCACCTCTCCGCAATCCTGTATGAAAGCCAATCATGAGTGGTAATCTGAAAGGACTGGATGGGGGATTAAATTCAAGTATTTTTTGATACTGATCCATAGTGATAATTTTCATGTCATCCCTTGTTTGTTTGGGTTTATTTTCGAAGGCTGGCATTTCAACGTATACCATAGGATTTGAATTGATTGCTTGCCATGGATAGACAGCTCTTTTAAATGCTCCTTTTAAAACAGTAAGTACAATTTCTACGGAATGTTTAGCAAGAGGGCGGTCAAATCCATTGGGTAACTTGTTCATTAAATCTTGAAGACGAGAGGGGCCGATAGAGCTCAAGTAATACTTGCCTATTTCTGGTTTAATGTATTTATTAATGATGTTTAGATAATTTTTCTGAGTATTGTATTTTAGCTTTTTTTCAACGTAGTTTTCAAACCAATAATCAAAGTAATCAGCAACACTCATGGCATGAGTAAAGTAGAAGATTGGTTTGAGGTTCCGACCGCCGAAAAGAAAGAATCGTCGAAACTAGAACAAGAATTTTCTCAAACAAAGAAAGATCCTTTGAAAGAAGCGAAGGTGACGGATACCGATGGACTTAAACAAGAAGAACTATTATAGCAATGAAGCTGACTGGCAGTATATGTCAGTCAGCCAATTCAAAACATTTCAAGAATGCGAAGCAGCGACTTTGGCAAAATTAAAAGAAGAATGGTCGCCAGAGAGTGATCCTACGGCTTTACTAGTTGGAAACTATGTCCATTCCTATTTTAAGTCTCCTGAGGTACATCAAGAATTTATACAAGAGAATGCAAGTGCTATTTATAAAAAGAATGGATCAGAACGGGCAGAGTTTGCTCAGGCGATCAATATGATTGAAACCTTAGAATATGATGATTTTTTCGTTTTGTCTATCAAGGCGAGAAAGAACTGATTCTAACAGGAACGCTATTTGATACGGAATGGAAAGCCAGAATTGATTGTTTCAATTTAGAGAAAGGTTATCTTGTTGATTTAAAAACGACTCGGAGTCTTTCTCAGAGATACTGGTCACAAAAATATAGTGGCTACGTTTCGTTTGTTGAGCAATATGGCTATATTCTACAAATGGCTGTTTATAAAAACTTACTCGAACAAACCTATAACAGGGAAATTACACCTTATATCTTTGCAGTAACAAAAGAGTCGCCTCCTGATATTGCTGGTATCAGTATTTATCCTGGACGCTTTGATTTTGAACTTCGATTATTGGAACAAGAATTACCTCATATCTTACGAGTGAAAAATGGAGAAGAAGCGCCGAAAATGTGCGGGAAATGTGAATACTGTCGCCAACATAAGTCTTTAACAGGATTTTTAGAAGTAGGCGATTTATTGGAATAAGGAGGAGTCGCTTAAAGAATGGCTATTTATAGACAACTCCATACCACTTTTTGGAAAGACAAACGAGTCGGTGAATGGAGCAAAGATCAAAAACTTTTTTCCTATATCTCTTATCGAATGATTACACAACTCAATGTGGTGTTTATGAATTCAATCTGAGATATGCGAAGTTTGAACTAGATATGACTGCAGAAGAAATAAAAACAAACATTGACTTCCTCGTTAGCGAAGGCCGAATCGTCTTTAATGAAAAGTCGGAAGAGTTGATGATAGTCAACTGGCTCAAATACAACAGCGCCAGATCTCCTAAAGTCGCAGCGGTCATCGACAAAGAATTAAAGGAGATAAAGACACTTGAATTTGAGATTGAGGTCATCAAGAAGTGTCAAGAATATAAATACCCTATCCAAACTTTGAAACCAAAAGAAAATACCGTATCGATAGGGTATGGATATGGTATCGATACGATAACGCAACCAGCATCATCACCAGCAACAACACCAACAACATCACCAGCAACAGCAGAGAATGCGCAGAGCGCTCCGGCTGCTGCTAATCCTTTCCAGCTCTATCAAGAAGTCTTTGGAGTGATTAACGGATTAGTTGCTGATGATCTACGTCATTGGGTTGAGGATATTGGCGAAGAAATGGTTTGTGAGGCTATGAGACGGTCTGCTATAGACCAGAAGTCATACGGATATGCCAAAGGAATTATGCAAAGCTGGGTAAAGAAAAATATCAAAACTATGGCGGATGTTAGAGCAGATGATGTAAGGCACAAGAACCAAAATAGCTATTCTAAGAAACCAATTCGCACAGAACCTATCCCAAGAATGGCTCAACGATCCAGAAGGATATAACGCTCAAAAGGAAGCTGAGATCATGGAACGACTACGAAAAGAAGCGGGGGATGATCCATTTGGAAATTGATCAATTAAACCGAATCACTGTAATTAAGCAAATCTACGCTGCATTAGACCCTAGTCACAAGAACTTGATGGAAAACGTTAAGCGAATCCTTGACAGCAATCAGCCAGAAGAGGTCCGCTTTCGAATCTTCATGGTAATGTATCGTCACACTCGAATCAGCTTGGGAAAAGTATCGAAGACGCACTATGGCGAGTTTCTCACTGCCGGAACCACTGAATCAATGTGGCAAGAAGCCAAGTTGCTATATCGAGGACTGATGGCAAGAGAAGGTGCGGCAGTATGAGAGCAACTAAACTATCCAAGAAACCAAAATATAGCAATCGAAAAACTGTTGTCAATGGCATTAAATTCGATAGTGTTGCTGAAGCACGATACCTTCCATTCGCTGCTAAATATGCGGAAACCAATGGTCTTGAACTTCGATTACAAGAAAAATTCGAGCTTCAACCCAAATTTCGCATAGGGAATAAAACCATACGTTCAATCACTTATACTCCGGACTTCACATTTTGGGATGGAAACAAATTGGTCCAAGCGGTTGATGTTAAAGGAGTTCAAACTGAGGCTTTTAAAATAAAAGCTAAACTATTTTGTTTTAGGTACCAAATCGAATTGATATTGGCTAAATATGACCGAAAAACTGGACTATTTATCGAAAGTAAGTTTTATGAGGAAAAATCATGAGAATACAAGACTCTTTTGTTATTCATCCAGAAGGACGTCGCTTCGAGATTCAACCGAAGGTCAGACCAGCAAAAACGAAAGTAAAAGTCGGCAAGATCTACAACTGTGCCATCGAAGGATTTTCGGAATTGGTTAGAGCGGAATGTCTGAAAATTTATGAGAAATCGGCACATGTGAGAATTATTGTCTGTCACAAAGAACAGGACGAGTGGCGGCAGAAAGTTCTTGGTGATCAAACTGTTGTTAAGCTGAAAAATATGATTTTGGCTAAATAAGGGGTTTGTAATCGGAAGAAAGAAGGTATTTTATGGGAGAAATGGCTGAATACTGGAAAGATGCGAAGCCTTACCTGAAAGAGCGTAGAAAGCAGCATGTTAAGCGCATGGGCGATTCAGCGATAAAAAATATCAAGTCTTTGGGTTTTGAGTTTACCCATTATCCAATAATCATCAATTTGCGATCAATACGCCAAAAGGCATGATTGATTATTGGGGAACAACTGGTACTTGGATTGATCGGAAATCGAAAAGACGTGGCAGAGGTCTGCATAGTCTGAGGAAATTCGTTAGCGGTCGTTAGTCAGCAATTGGAAGAAATTACCAACTTGGAAAGAAAAAAGACCAACACAAGTTGATCTAATTAATCCTTATAATGAATACTTCCATCTGGCTCTAGTCTTGGTGTAATTGCGACGCCTTTTCCGTCAGAACCGATAACAATTGTTTGAATATATTGTACCTGTGTCTCGGGATCGGTAATAACAAAGATTTCGTTGGTTCTGCCTTTATAAACTTTTTCAACTTCAAATTCAATATTGTTCGCCATAGAATCACTCCTTTTAAATAAAGTACCACAATAAACAAACAAAATAAATAAATACTATAAATGTTTGTAGATATGAAAATTTAGTAACGACAGAAATACACAACTAGAAAGGAAGATGAAAAATGAGATTTTTTGAAATTAATGAGCCATATTTTGCAATTGTAGCAGCTGAAATGAGGGAAAATGTATGGAATTTTATGAAGAAGTAGTGTGTGACGTAGAAGATAAAGAGGACTTTGTAGCTAGTATGAAAGAACTTGAGACGACAGTTGCCATTACAAAAGTTGCGAATACAGTGAGTGAACAAACAGGGGAGCCAGTCGGTAGTGAAGAGGCAGAGGTGCAAGTTTTTGATTGTATTAATGACAATGAACCGACATTATTGGCAGTTGACGGATCGCTGGTTTAGTCAGTTATCCACCAAAAATTGCGGAAATAAAAAAACTACTCTAAAAGAGTAGCAACAGAATCATAAATTATTTTTTTTGGAATCGGAAATTCCGTGTTTAACTGCCAATCTGATGATTCCATAAAGCATAAATCCTATAAAAATATACCAAATAAAAGCTAAAAAAGTTCCCAAAGCAATACCTCCTTTTAGGTATTGTAACATATTTTATATTTTACCAAGTCCCTGAATAATTCATACCGATAAAAAAATGATCTGTTGCTCTAAATTTTACCGGAATTTATATTTTTTATTCCGTCTC
>NZ_JBDGBK010000065.1:0-17549 GCF_040910045.1 Enterococcus sp. RTP21361st1_A6_RTP21361_211029
TTAATACCTAAAATAAAAATGGGGCTGAAGAATCAATTCTGATTCATCAGTCCCATAAATTATAGAGCCGTTTTTTTCTTTTTTCTTAAAGACCCTGTCATGCTTATGTGGTACAATGGGCGAAGAAAAATAGATCTCAGGAGGGATTCTGTGAAAGAATTAAAAGTAAGTGAGCTTACAAAAACTTACGGCGATAAAACATTATTTGATCAGCTTTCTTTTCTGATACATGAGAAAGACCGGATTGGCTTGATTGGTGTCAATGGGACAGGAAAATCAAGTTTACTGACGATCTTGGCTGGAATTGAAGCCGGAGATGGCGACCGTCCCTCTGTTTTTAAACCACAAGATTATCGAATCGGCTTTTTGGCGCAAGAAAGTCAATTAAAAGAAGAATTATCGGTTGTTGATGCGGTCTTCCAAGGAACAAGTCCATTAATCAAAACCGTTCGTGACTATGAGAAAGCTTTGATTCAGCTGGAACAAAATGGCTCAGATCCTACAGTGCAAGCTGCCTACAGCAGAGCAGAAGAAGCTATGAATAAAACAGATGCTTGGAATACGGATACAACGGCAAAAATCATTTTGCAGAAAATAGGGATTTCAGATTTAAAACAACCAGTCAATGAACTTTCAGGTGGGCAAAAAAAACGGGTGGGGTTAGCGCAAGTGTTGATCGATGAACCGGATTTACTATTGTTGGATGAGCCGACGAACCATCTTGACTATGAATCTATCCAATGGCTAGAAGGCTATTTGAAAAACTATCGTGGCGCACTGATGATGGTCACTCATGATCGCTATTTTCTTGACCGGGTAGCCAATCGCGTGTTTGAACTCTCTTTTGGTAAACTTTATGAATATCAAGGAAATTACGAGGACTATTTATTAGCCAGAGCAGAAAGAGAACGTATTGAAGAAACCCAAGAAGAAAAACGGCAACAGTTATATAAGCACGAGCTGGCATGGATTCGGACAGGCGCCAAAGCGAGAACGACTAAGCAACAAGCGCGAATTGATCGTTTCGACGATTTGAAAGAGAATATGAACCAAGTCAAGCGGAATGGAGAAGTGCAGATTGATGTTGCGACCTCACGTTTAGGTAAGCAAGTGCTGGAAATCAAAGAAGGTAGTTATGCAATTGAAGGCAAACCAATTCTATCTCAATTTGATTTATTGATTCAGTCGCGAGAACGTTTAGGCATTACTGGTGAGAATGGTGCAGGTAAATCAACCTTGCTGAATGTGTTGGCGGGACGTCTCTCATTAGATTCAGGAACACGGATTATTGGCTCAACCGTCAAATTAGCTTATTATACGCAAACCAATGAGACGATGGATCCGGAACAGCGGATGATTGCTTATTTACAAGAGGCAGCAGAAGAAGTAGAAAAAACAGATGGTGCCCATGTCAGTGTAGCGGAAATGCTGGAACAATTTTTGTTCCCCCGTTTCATGCACGGAACAAAGATCGGTAAATTATCTGGTGGTGAAAAACGCCGCCTATTCTTATTGAAATTATTGATTGGTCAACCAAATGTTCTATTGTTGGATGAGCCAACGAATGATTTGGATATTGATACATTAACTGTTTTGGAGAACTATCTTGAATCATTTCCTGGTGCCGTAATTACAGTTTCTCATGACCGTTACTTTTTAGATAAAGTTGCTGAAAAATTACTTATTTTTGAAGGCAACGCGCAAATTGTTCGCTTCTATGGTTCGATAAACGAATATTTACAAAAGACAGCAACGAAACAGGGCACAAAGAAAACTGCAGCCTCACAACCTGACAAAGGGCTACAAAGCAAATTTGTTTCCGAAAAGCCAGTCAAAAAGAAACTAAGCTACATGGAACAAAAAGAATGGGCAACGATCGAAGATGAGATTGCTCTGTTAGAAGAACGAGTCGACGCACTAACTGAAGCGATGAATCAGCAGGGGGATGACTTTACGAAATTACAGCAGCTCCAAGCAGAAGTTACAGAAACAGAACAATTGTTAGAAGAAAAAATGACACGCTGGGAATATTTAAGCGAGTTTTCAGACGACTAATAAGGAGGCCCATTATGGAACAAGCATATCTTGATTTAGGGAAAAAAATTTTAGAAACGGGAAATGTCAAAGGGGATCGCACAGGGACTGGAACCAAAAGTATTTTTGGTCATCAAATGCGATTTGACCTCTCTCAAGGATTTCCATTATTGACAACCAAGCGCGTACCTTTTGGTCTGATCAAAAGCGAGTTACTCTGGTTTCTTAAAGGAGATACCAATATTCGATTCTTACTGCAACACAAGAATCACATTTGGGATGAATGGGCTTTTGAGCGGTATATTAAAAGTGAGGACTATACAGGTCCTGATATGACTGATTTTGGCCGTCGCTCATTAATTGATGAAGAATTCAATGCCAGCTATCAAGAGGAATTGCAAAAATTTTGCGAACGTATTTTAAATGACGAAGCATTTGCAGAAAAATTTGGTGATCTAGGTCATGTTTATGGGTATCAATGGCGTCATTGGGAAACTACTAAAGGGGAATTTATTGATCAGATCAAAGAAGTGATTGAAATGATCAAAACAACGCCAGATTCTCGGCGCTTGATTGTTTCCGCATGGAATCCAGAAGATGTGCCGACGATGGCGCTGCCTCCTTGCCATACCATGTTTCAGTTTTATGTTCATGAAGGTCGACTAAGTTGTCAGCTTTATCAACGAAGTGCCGATGTTTTTTTGGGGGTGCCTTTCAATATTGCTAGTTATGCGTTATTGACTCACTTGATCGCTCACGAGACAGGACTCCAAGTCGGCGAATTTATCCATACTTTAGGGGATGCCCATCTGTATAGCAATCATATGGAACAAATGAAAGAGCAGCTTTCCCGAACAATTCGTTCTGCACCTACGTTGCACTTAAATCCTGAGAAACAATCGATTTTTGACTTTGAGATGGGAGATATCACGATTGAAGGCTACGATCCGCATCCCACGATCAAGGCACCGATCGCTGTCTAACTTATTACAGTTGGGAGTGAGAAGATAGATGACAAACGATTTACAGCGGGGAATCGTCGCAACGCTGCATATTACGTCAAAAGATACCATTTCATTATCAGATGTAGAAAAAACAATTAGGATCCTTCGTTCTTATTTTTCGCAAGTCATTTTAGCAGTTTCTGAAGTAACGAAACCTGAAATCAAGCGGTATTTATGGCAGCTGCCGCCCCAGATCTATCTCTTTGAATTGCCAGCAGTCGGTGCTGGTCCAGCACGTCGACAAGCTGTGGCACGCGCTGGAAAGACATTTCCGCAACTCGCTTCCTTTCAATTATGTGATTTTGATCGTTTGATCACTTGGTGTGAGGAATACCCAGATGAACTGTCAGCTTTGAGCTGTCAGCCATTTCCTACGAACACTTTCTGTATATTAGGACGTACAAAGAAAGCCTTCCTAAGCCATCCAACTGCTTGGCAGCGGACAGAAAAGCTGGTCAATGAAATTGCAGCGGAAGTTTTTCATATCAAGGGTCTTGATATTACCGCCGGCAGTGTCTTGTTTTCTGCGGAATTGATTCCTTTACTAGTATCCGCAGATTCTTCAAGATGGACGGATGGCGAATGGCCAACCAAAGTGAAGCATCATGGAGGGCATATTTTTTATCAAGCGTGCGAAGGCTTGTGTTATAAAGAAAGAAATACCGATCATCTGCAAGCACAGCCTGCTTATCAATTAATGAGAAGGCTGCAGATTGCAGCGGCTATTGCAGATTCACTTTATCTAGAAAGGGAGTTTTGAAACATGTTGATTGCACTTTGGGCACAAGACAAAAATGGTTTGATTGGAGAAAACGGCACATTGCCATGGCATTTGCCAAACGATCTGAAATTCTTCAAAGAACAAACTACTGGAAATTCGCTCATTATGGGGCGAAAAACGTTTGAGGGCATGAAGAAAAAAGCATTGCCAAATCGAACAACAATCGTTTTGACCAGTGACACAGCATATGAAGCAGAAGGCGTATTAGTTATGCATGATCGACAAGAAGTCTTGGATTATACTGCACATCAAGATCATCCTGTGTTTCTAACTGGGGGTTCTGGAGTTTTCGAATCGATGATCGAAGATTGCGATCAGTTGTATCGAACAGTGATCGACGAGACATTTACCGGAGATGTCTACTTTCCTGAGATCGATTGGTCAAACTGGCATTTGGATAAAGTCATAGAAGGCGTAGTGGATGAAAAGAACATCTATCCGCACCGGTTTGAGTTTTATAGTAAGCAGAAAAAATAAATAAGGCAGCTGTTACAACATATGGTTGTAGCAGCTGCCTTATTTAAGTAAAAGTGGGTTGGATCATGTAAACCAAAGAACGGAAAAATACATTAGCCCAGCTCCGAGCATAACAAACAAATGCCAAACCACATGCATGAAGCGTACGGATTTGATACTGTAGAATAATGCGCCGACGGTATAAGAGACACCACCGCTTGCTAACAGAAAGGTACCCCGAAAACCCAGTGAAGCAATCAATGGTTTAAATGCAATCACGCAGAGCCAGCCCATATTAATATAAATTAGTGTGGATATTTTTGAAACCGTCTCTTTTTTATGCAGTGTGAGTGACTTATAAACGATCCCGCTGATGGCTAACAACCAAATCAAAATGAAAAGTGTCCAGCCCAACCAACCTTGAATACTCAGCAAGCAAAACGGCGTATAACTGCCTGCGATCAATAAAAAAATCGAGGCGTGATCAAAGACTTGGAAAACTTTTTTTGCTCGTGTGAACATCAAACTATGGAAGAGCGTAGAGAATAAGAATAACAAAATCATCATAGAGCCATAAATCGCATAGGAAATGATGTGAATAGGGGAATCTAATCGAGCCCCTTTAATCAAAAGAATAACGAGTCCAGCTATACTTAATCCAAATCCGATACCATGGGTCACCGCATTGAGTACCTCATTCAGAATCAAGTAGCGTCGTGTAAATTTCATATGATCCATCAAGCACCTTCCCTTCGAATTTAAATAAGATGAAAAAATTTTTTCTCTCTGTTATACTGATTATAAATGGTCTATGGTTATTTTACCACGAAAAGAGACTTGATTTAAAGAGAGAGTGAATGTATGATGGCAAAGCTTAAAGTTGTAACGGATTCCTCCTGTACGATGGAGCCAACCGTTCGAGACCAATTGAATATCCATGTAGTTCCGTTATCTGTAATGATCGATGGGATGGTTTATCCGGATGATGATTCATTGCCCGGAGAACGATTCATGCAAATGATGGCACAAGCAAAAGAACTTCCAAAAACGAGCCAACCACCGATTGGCCATTTTGTGGAACTGTTCGATGAATTAGGAAAAGATGGTAGTGACGTTTTATCGATACATATGACGAAGGGTCTGAGTGGAACTGTCGAAGCTGCCAGACAAGCAAGTAATTTGTCGAAAGCAAATGTGACAGTGATCGATAGTGATACGACAGATCAAGCATTGTCGTTCCAAGTGATTCGGGCAGCTCAATTAGCACAAGAAGGTAAGACATTAGCTGAAGTTTTGCCGGAAGTTGACAAAGTTCGAGAAAATACCAAATTATTTATTGGTGTCTCTACATTAGAAAATCTGGTAAAAGGCGGTCGAATCAGTCGTGCCAAAGGGTTATTATCCAGTTTATTAAATATGAAAGTGATTATGGATTTCGACCATTCAGAATTGATTCCAATCGTAAAAGGACGCGGTGTAAAAACATTTAATAAGTGGTTTGAAGAATTGAAAGACGAATTGAAACGCATGCCGAATGTGAAACAAATAGGGATCTCTCATGCAGAGGGGTTAGAGATCACAGAACAATTCAAAAAAGAATTGCAACAACTCTTCCCAGAAATGAATATTCCACTACTTCATACCACCCCAATCATCGCTACCCATACCGGCAAAGGCGCATTCGCCATTACGTATTACACCGAATAATTTTAATGACAGTATCCAAGCGATTCGTAAACACGAATCGCTTTTTGCTGCGAATCACAATGATTGGCTTGCGAAGCAAGACAGAATTGATGATGAGCAGTACTAGGCGAGCTGAGCGAGCGTAGTAACCTTGAAAAGAATCACAAAGACTGGCACACGAAGAGTGACAGAGCAGATGGTGAGCAACGGCGAGCCAAACGAGCACGATCTTGAAAAGAATCACAAAGACTTGCACACGAAGAGTGACAGAGCAGATGATGAGCAACGGCGAGCCGAGCGAGCGCGACCTTGAAAAGAATCACAATGATTGGCTTGCGAAGCAAGACAGAATTGATGGTGAGCAACGGCGAGCCAAACGAGCGTGACCTTGAAAAGAATCACAAAGACTGGCACACGAAGAGTGACAGAGCAGATGATGAGCAACGGCGAGCCAAGCGAGCGCGACCTTGAAAAGAATCATTATGGTTGTCACTCGATAAATGACTTTTACATTCTTTTTAATGTAAGTTTAGAAGCAACTGCAGACGAAACAATGAGTACAATGAGTAGACGAGCAGTTGATGAAGCGGGACTCGAATCAAGCAGATGGGTAGAAATTGCTTCATACTTCGCTGCTCTTCGTTGATTGAGTTTCTCGTCAATCAAAACATTTCGACTATGAATTTAATGAGAATTTTGATAAAATAGCTTAGATTATAGGTTAGGAGATTGAAGATCCGTGAAGTGGAAAAAAGTAGCAATTTATCTTTCAGTTGTATTGATCGTAGCTTTAGGTACTGGAATGCTCGGTCATTTTTTGATTCCAAAAGCGCAACCATTGCTCACACCAGTTGCGAGAACGGCAGAAGAGGGAAAGACCAAAAATGTGATCAATTACATGGCCTTAGGCGATTCGCTGACTGAAGGAGTCGGTGATGAGACGCAACAAGGAGGATTTGTGCCCATCGTTGCAGCCGATTTGCAAGATCGGTATCATTTAGCAAATGTTGTGACGACGAACTATGGAATTGCTGGAGAGCGCAGCGATCAAATCCTGAAACGAGTGAACAAAGACAAAGAATTGCGCAGTGATCTAAAGAAGGCTGACTTGATTACATTGACCGTCGGCGGGAATGATGTATTAAAAGTGATTCAAACTAATTTTTTTGGTTTGAGTGTCGATTCTTTTACCAAACCAATGGCCGACTATCAAGAACGATTAGTAGAGATGTTTGAGCAGATTCGTCAACTGAATGAAACAGCACCCATTTATGTGTTAGGGATATATAATCCTTTTTATTTAAATTTTCCAGAAATTACTGATATGCAAACGATTATTGATAATTGGAACAAAGCAACAGAAACATTTGTCAAAAAACAGCACAATGCTTATTTTATCCCAATCAATGATTTGCTGTACCAGGGGCTAAGTGACGAAGTAGGGATCGCAGATACGGATTCTTCTGAAGCAGGCGCTTCAGGATCAGCAGAAACTTCGGATACCACAACTTCCACCACCAATGGTATGACCGGTACTTCAGAAACTGGGGGAACAAAAGTGACCAACAATGTACTGTATGATGGGGATCGTTTCCATCCAAACAATCTAGGGTATCAGCTAATGGCGAATGCTGTTCGTGATGAATTAATCAAAACCCAAAATGTTTGGCTGATGAAGGAGGAAAAATAATGAAACAAGAAACTAATGATGTGGATAAAAAAAGTCCAATCAAAAAAATGAATTACTGGAAAATTGCTTTTCTAGTTTTAGTAGGCATTCTGCTGGGAACAACTGTCTTTTTTGCTTCACGGGTGTTTCAACAACGTGAATCTGGGATCTCAGAAAGTGCAGAACTAGTCAAACGAGACGGTAATCCTGTTTTGACCATCAACAGTAATAAGAGTCAAGTCAATCAATTGATCGATTTCTATTTAACTGATTTTCAGAAAGATCAAGAAGTAAAATACAATTTCGAGTTGAGAAATGAGGCACTACTGACAGGTCAATTTACAGTGCTGAACTTTCCAATCACATTTTACTTATACTTTGATCCTTATGTCACCGAAGAAGGCAATGTTCAGTTAAAAGCCAAAAGTTTATCAATTGGTACTTTAGATCTGCCGACCAGTGAAGTGTTAAAAATGATCAAGCGCAGTTTCAAGTTTCCAGAGTGGATCGAGGTCAATGCGGATGAACAAATTATTTTGATCCGCTTGGATCAATTCCGCATGCAAAACGGCTTGTTTATCAAAGCGAATAAAATCAATCTAGTAGATGATGAGATCCAAATGAGTCTCTATCTGCCAGCAGAAACGGAGGACAAATAATGGAACGAGCAATTTTTGCGGGAGGGTGTTTCTGGTGTATGATTCAGCCTTTTGATGAGCTAGAAGGAGTACAGTCCATCTTTTCGGGGTATACGGCTGGACACACGGTTGACCCGACCTACGAGGAAGTAAAAAGTCATAAAACCGGTCATACGGAGGCTGTTGAGATCATTTTTGATCCAGAAAAAATCAGTTTTGAGGAATTATTGACTATTTATTGGCAACAGACGGATCCCACGGATGCTTTTGGGCAGTTTGAAGATCGAGGAGACAATTACCGACCAGTCATCTTCTATTTCAATGAGGAACAAAAACAAAAAGCAGAAGCAAGTAAAGCCGCTTTGCAAGCATCGGGTCGCTTTAATGCCCCAATCGTAACGAGTATCGAACCTGCACAACCTTTTTATTTGGCAGAAGAAGAGCATCAAGAATACTACAAAAAGCATCCTGAAAATTTTGCTCGCAATCATGCGAGACGAGCAGCTTTTCTTGAGGATCACTGGGAGAATACGCATGCGTAAAAGTTTTTATACTTATTTAATGGCCATCAAAGGGCCTAGTCATACTGATGAGGCACAGATCTTTGCGACACATGCAAGTCATGATATTCAATTCCCAAAACATACCGACGATTATGATGAAGTTTCTTCTTATTTAGAATTGAACGTCGATTATTTGCCTTCTATGGATATTTTTGATCGTATTTGGGAACAGTATGTGGAGGACAATAAATAAGAGAGAGTGGAGTGGAAACTTTCTCTCTTTTTACACTAGAGGCTAAAAATTAATGGACAGAAAGGTGTCTTTCTATGAAAAATGTTTCTTTTCACCGTTATGTGATCTCACTGATTTGTGTCGCGATCCTCTCGGGAGGCGGTGTCTACATTTGGCAAAAAAGTACGGCTGCAACACAATCCCCACAGAATCAGCCCACAGTGGCGACATCAAATGAACTGGAAAAAGTTCAAACGCTTTTTGACCAAATTCGTGCCAATTATTACCAAGAAGTAGATGAGGATGTCTTGGTCGAAGGGGCATTAAAAGGAATGACCGATGCATTAGGTGATCCTTATACAACGTATCTTAGTGAATCAGCAGCCAATGAATTGGATCAGTCTTTATCAAGCAGTTTTGAAGGAATTGGCGCCACCCTTACCCTTGTCAACGACTATCCAGAAGTGGCACAAGCCCCTATCAAGAACTCCCCAGCTGAGAAAAACGGTTTGCGTCTAAACGATCGTATTTTGAAAGTGGATGGGAAAGAAACGAAAGGCCTGTCATTAACAGAGGTCGTAAACAACATTCGTGGCAAAAAAGGGACCACAGTCAAGTTGACGATCCAACGGGAAAAAGAGACCTTTGACGTATCGATTACACGAGATACGATTCCAGTGGATACTGTTCATACAGACCTTGATAGTGAGAAAAAAATCGGGAAAATCGAAATTACGACTTTTGGTGAAAGTACTGCCTCCGAATTAAAAGAAGGAATTGAGTCACTGAGAAAGAAAGGAGCAAAATCATTTATTCTGGATGTCCGGCAAAATCCTGGTGGACTTTTAGATCAAGTACAGATCATGGCTAGCATGTTTTTAGAAGATGGAAAAACGATCGTTAAGTTTGCAGATGATAGTGGTGTCATAAGTGAAACGAAGGCAAGTGCTGCTCTTGATGAAGGATTCAAAGTCACAGAACCGGTTGTCGTCTTGGTTGATGGCGGCAGTGCATCGGCCGCAGAAATTTTTGCAGCTGCGTTGCAAGAATCCGCAGATATACCAGTTGTTGGTACAGAAACCTTTGGTAAAGGAACTGTACAAAATGTAAAAGAATTAGGAAACAATAGTGAGTTAAAGATGACGGTCATGAAGTGGCTGACGCCAAATGAAGAATGGGTCAATGAGCAAGGTGTAATGCCAGATCATCAAGCAGATTTTCCTGAGTATGCCTATTTAGCTCCATTACCAAGAGACAAAGAATTGAAAGAAGGGCAAAGCTCAGAAGCAGTTGATCGGTTGAATCAGTTTCTTTCTGCACTAGGTTATCGGACCACCGGAGATACATTTGACCAAACCACCGTATCAGCCGTTCAAGCCGTTCAGCAAAAAGCTGAGCTGGAAGTGACAGGGAAAGTGAATGCAGAAACAGCACAAGCAATTGAGAAAGCTGTGACGGATCAATTAAAACAAGAAGATCATGCTTATTTGAAAGCTGTCGAGTTATTATCAAAGTAGTAACAAAGTAAAAGAGGAGGGACATCATGCAGCGAAGAAAAATCTGGATCGATCGCTTTTGGTTCATCATTAAATACGCGATTATTGCATTGGCCTCTGCATTCCTGATTCGTGCATTCTTGCTGATCCCTGTACCGGTGGGCGGAAATTCAATGGAAGGTACCTTAAGACAGGGTGATATGGTTTTGATCGAGAAAATCTCACCCATCAAGCGATTTGATGTCGTCGTTTTTCAAATGCCGGATGGTTCCACCTATATTAAGCGAGTGATTGGATTGCCTGGTGAATCCATTCGTTACGAAAATGATCAACTATATGTTAATGATCAGCCGGTAGATGAGAATTTCCTAGTGAAAAATCGAAAGAATGATCACGAAAATGTCTCTTATACGAATGACTTTGATCTACAGTCATTGTTGGGCGTTGAAAAGCTGGGGAAAGACAGCTATTTCGTGATAGGTGACAATCGTCGTGCCTCTAAAGACAGCCGATCATTTGGTGCCATTTCTGGAGATGCGATTTTAGGAAATGCTCGTTTTGTTTATTACCCACTAACCCATATGCGCTTTATATAATGAAAAACAAAAACATCATTTATTCATATTTTTGCGTAGGTATCGCTACTTTCAAAAAATATGAGTAGATGATGTTTTTAATAGCAGCTAGTATTTTTCTGCAGAAATCAATGTTGTTGGATCCTTTGCTTGATAATAAAATGCTGTTCTTGTGTCATGTTCTTTACATAATTATTTAACACTTACTTTGTTGTTTTTCGTTATTCTATTGAAACGAACAAGCAAGAAATAATTTTATAAGTAAGCGTTGACAGTGCCATTTTAAGCTGATATACTTTGGCTGTAAGTTAGAAAAAGGAACGAGAAATAGCGCCGCAGCTGTTTCTTGAGTTATGTTACTGAGACGATCAGGCAGAACTCAGAATATATATCAAGTACACTTTCTTTTGTAAAGTTTATTTGATATTTATTCTGAGTTCTTTTTTCTGGAAAGGAGAAACGAATGAAAGTTAAAAAGATTATCAATAATAATGTTGCCTTAGTGGATAGAGGAGGGCATGAGTCGATCATCTACTTAACAGGAGTCGCATTCAAGAAAAAAGTTGGCCAACATATTTCTGACTCTGAAGTAGAAAAGACCTTTGTCTTAGATAGCCAAGATCGATTAGAGCATTTTAGCTACCTCTTATCTCGCGCCGATGATCAATTGATCCTGCTTGTAAAAGAGCTCGTACAATATGGAGAAAAAGAAATCGGCAAAAGTGCCAATGATTATCTTTATTTAGCTTTGTTAGATCATTTATCCTTTGCATTGAAACGGGCAAAAAAAGATCAATATTTGAGGAGTCCATTGACTTGGGAGGTAAAAAAATTCTATCCCAGTTATTACAAAATTGGGTTAGAAGCCTTGGAAAGGATCAATCAAACCTTTCAAGTCGATTTTCCTGAAGATGAAGCCGTTGCCATTGCCTTACATTTTGTTAACTTGCAGGAAACGAAAGCAAAGTTTGATGAACAATTAGCTGATATGGAAACGTTGCGGGATATGCTGAATATTATCAAATATCATTTTACGATTACTTTAGATGAAAACAGCATGAATTATATGCGTCTTGTGACCCATCTCCAGTATTTCATCGAACGATTGCGGAACAACCAGACCTATTCCGACAATGAGTCTCAACTTTATAAACAAGTGAAAGCAATGTATCCGGAAGCATTTGCCGCGGTTGAAAAAATTGAGATCTATGTCAAAGGAAAGTTCAACAGTTACCTGACACAAGAAGAGTACACCTACTTAATGATCCACATCAATCGTGTAACAGAAAGAGGAGAATGACATGAATCAATACCATGATTTCAACGAGCAAATCATCAAATTAGTTGGCGGAAAAGCCAATATTCAAGCTGTTGTGCACTGCATGACTCGTCTTCGTTTTACTTTAAAAGATCGCTCAAAAGCAGATACAAAAAAATTGCAAGAGCTGGAAGGGGTTATTGATGTGGTAAGCAATAATGTTGCTTATCAAATTATCGTAGGAACCCATGTAAACGATGTTTACAAAGATTTAATTGACCAACTGGGAATGTCAGGAGACGAAGCAGACCAGTCAAAAACGAAGAAAAATCCGATCAAGGCGATGCTAGATGTGATTTCGGAATCAATGAATCCCATTTTAGAACCAATCATCTGTGCAGGTTTATTAGCCGCATTTCTTTCAATTATTTCATTAACCGGTTTGATTTCGACAGATAGCTCAACGTATCAAATTTTTGATGCATTACGGTCGGCTGTTTTTTATTTCTTACCTATTTTAATGGCGATGAGCTGTGCCAAACGATTAGGCGCCAGCCCTTATCTAGCAGTGGCTTTAGCAGCAACCATTTTATCTGAACCGATCAACAATGTTTCAGGATTGAGTTTATTTGGTATTGGGTTACCACAGATCACTTATTCAAATAGCTTTATCCCGATTTTATTAGCAGTATGGTTCATGGGCTATGTAACAAAGTTTGCCAAAAAAGTCATTCCTAAAAGTTTGCAGTACTTTATGTCTCCTTTAGTGATCATGCTGATTACTTTGCCAGCCACACTCCTGGTTTTTGGTCCATTAGGGTTTTATATTGGGGAAGGCATCATTGGCTTCTTCAATCTATTGATGGACACGATAGGTAGCTGGTTTGTGATGATGCTCTATTCTGCATTACAGCCATTCATCATTATGTTAGGCGCCGGCAATTTCATTATGCCTGTTGTGGCTTCATTGATTGCAGCAAATGGATATGATCCAGCGTTTATCTCATCATGTACAATCTCTGACATCGCTGTCGGCGGAGCAATGCTTGGATACTTCTTGCGTGCTCGCAACTTGAAACAAAAACAACTATTTGGGACCGTGACTTTATCCGCCATTTTAGGAGTTACCGAACCAGCCATCTATGGTGTATTCGTTAAATTCCGTCGTCCGTTTATTGCTGTGATGATCGGTGGAGGTTTAGGGGGACTGTTCGCCGGTTTAACAGGTGTCAAAGCTTATTCAATTGCTTGGGGATTATTTGGATTACCTGCCTATATTGGCGAAGGCGACTTCATGAATCTTTGGTTAATGGTGGCAGCGGTTGCGATCAGTTTTATTGGTGCGACTATCGCAGCCTATATGTTAGGGATTCCAGTAGAAAGTGATGAAGTACCGGCGGTTAAAGAGAAAGAACAACCTGTATCTTCTGAAATGATTCGTTCTACTGCTTTAAAAAGTGTAGTGGAAGGAGAAGTGGTTCCTCTCAATGAAATCAATGACCAAGCTTTTTCAACTGGTGCTTTAGGGAAAGGAATCGGTATCAAACCTATAAGTCATGTGATTCATTCGCCAATCGATGGGGAAGTGCTAACAGTCTTTCCTACCAAACACGCGATTGGTCTTCGCAGTGACCAAGGCGTTGAGGTCTTGATCCATATTGGTATCGACACTGTTTCGTTAGAAGGCAAGTATTTTACGATGAATGTGAAGCAAGGTGATCGTGTGAGGACAGGACAACCAATCGGTGAAGTAGATTTTGAAAAAGTTCGTGAAGCCGGGTATGATCCAACGACTATTGTGGTCATTACGAATACGAATGATTTTCTTGATGTGATCCCAACATCCAATAACCAGTTGGTAAAGTCGGATGATTTACTAAATATTGTCTTGCAATAGAAACCGTAATAAAGAAGATAGAAAAGGTGAGCAGATGAAGTTAAGAAATGATTTTTTATGGGGCGGCAGCATTGCCGCTCATCAATGTGAAGGTGCTTGGCAGGAAGATGGCAAAGGCCCAGCTATTATGGACTATGTCACAGTAGGCAGCTATGAACAGCCTCGTGAGATCGATAAAGAACTTCTTGCTAACAAGGTTTATCCTTCTCATACAGGCATCGATTTTTATCATCGTTATCAAGAAGATATTGCTTTGTTTGCGGAAATGGGATTCAAGGCATTACGGATTTCTATCGATTGGTCAAGAATTTATCCTAAAGGGGACGAAGCAGAACCAAATCAAGCCGGTATCGATTTTTATCATCGAGTCGTTGACACGCTATTAAAACATGGTATCGAACCGATCATTACGCTCTATCACTTCGAAATGCCGATTCATCTAGTGACAGAATATGGTTCATGGACAAATCGCAAAGTCGTTGATTTCTATTTGCGCTTTTGTCACACGATGTTTGAAGCATTCAAAGGAAAAGTCAGATACTGGGCCACTTTTAATGAGATGAACCATATCGATTCTCAAAGTGAGGCTAGTGATATCTTTACCTATATCATTGCCGGATTAAAGTACTCTGAAATCGATGCTAAGGCCCAGACATTAGCCATGATTGGCTACAATATGACGCTTGCAAGTTGTGCTGCTGTCAAAATGGGACATGAAATTGATGAAAACTTCCAAATTGGCTGTGTTTTTGGTATCGAGCCAGTCTATCCAGCAAATTGTGATCCCGTCAATGTTCTAAATGCCTATAAACAAATGGATCGTGACTTCTATCAGATCGATGCAATGTGCAATGGTCTGTTTCCCCAATACAAACTGGAAGAATATGCAGATCAAGGCATAAAAATCGTGATCTCTGAGTCAGATAAAAAAGTGTTTGCTGAGGGCAAAATTGATTTTATTGGCATGAATTACTATGCGTCTTCTGTCGCAGAATATGAAGGTGCATCGGAAGGAAAAAGTGCTTTATTTGGCGGTCTGCAAAATCCTTATTTGGAAAGCAGTAAGTGGGGATGGACGATTGATCCGATTGGCATGCGGTATTTGTTAAATTACACTTATCGAAAATACGGATTACCAATCATGATTACTGAAAACGGACTAGGTGCAGTGGATGAAATCGCAGAAGATGGGCATGTTCACGATGCGTATCGCATTGATTACTTGCACAGACATGTCGAGCAATTGTTGCTGTCAGTTGAAGAGGATCAGGTAGACTGTATCGGTTATCTAACGTGGGCGCCGATCGATTTAGTCAGTGCTACGACAGGTGAGATGAAAAAACGCTATGGATTTATCTATGTCGACAAACAAGATGATGGAACAGGGTCCTATATGCGTAAGAAAAAAGATTCCTTTGAGTGGTATCGGCAAGTCATTAACTCCAACGGTGAGAGTATCAAAAGGGAGAATCATGAGTAAAAATTAGTTTTCTATTCATTTCATTTGTATTTTTTTTCATCAAAACTTGTATCGATACGCACTTTAATAAGAAATGATGGCGATCTAGAAAGAAGTAAATTCTTTCTAGATTTTTTTGTTTTCATTGTTTTCATAAATCAGTATGAGCGATGGGAACCTCTTGGTTTCAAAAAGGTTTGATCTTTTCGATTTTGTTGATCTTAGTACTTAGCTACGATACATAGCTGCATTTCGTTTTATTTCTATTACTTATATATTCAAACGAGGTAGCCGCTTGCTTGAGCAATGTGAAAAAAATGTTCTAGAAATAACGATAAAATTTTTTACAGTGTTGTAATTCTGTCAGACTTTTGGCATTTTTTCTTCAAAATTGATAAGATGATTTGAGTAAAAGACGTAAAATGAAGTATAATTTTAACTAGGCTGAAAATTGGTCTTTTTCTCAAAAAAAGTTGGCTTCCTACATCCTGACACTCAGCTAGCTACTTTTAGCTACTTTTTCCTAATTTTAGCTACTTTTTCCTAATTTTAGCTACTTTCACAAGCCAGCAAGTTCTCTTGGACTGACACTGAGTGACAGAATGAATTGAGCCGTGGACCAACTCCCCTCATGGTATTTTTAATTTAGTCTGCCAAGTGATTCTAGTGAATGAATTAACAAGGAAAGGCTGTGGAATCAGCCAAATAATGGCATATAACAGAATAGTCAGCGTAGTTGGGCAGTTTTTGGCCATTTTTTGGAAATTTGCTGGACTGTAAGAGCAGGTTGAATGAGCAAATCACCACTACAATACGCGTCTCATAGGTATAGTTGCAGGTGATTGGCAGGTAGTATTTCCAATTAAACCAATTCGTGTTAAAATGCGTAGGATACTCGGCAATCAGGAAATTTTCTCGATTCGTCCGATACTTTTAAGAGAAAGCCAAAACAATGTCTGAAAAAGACTGGTATGAAAGGAAATTAATTATGAGTACCATTCAATGGTTTCCAGGCCACATGGCCAAAGCAAAACGTGAAGTAAGCGAAAAACTAAAATTTGTCGACATCGTGTTTGAACTTGTAGATGCTCGTCTCCCCGTTTCTTCAAGAAACCCCATGCTGGATCAAATTTTACAACAAAAGCCACGCTTGATCTTGATCAATAAAGCAGACTTGGCTGACCCTCAGCAAACAAAACTCTGGGAAGGCTATTTTAGAAAACAAGGTTTCTTAGCCATGGCGATCAATGCTCAGGATAGTCAAGGAATCAAAATGATCGTTCCTAAAGCAAAGGAAGTTCTGCAAGAAAAAATTGCTCGTGACAAAGCTCGTGGGCTCAAACCACGTCCGATAAGAGCAATGGTCATTGGGATTCCTAATGTAGGAAAATCAACATTGATGAATCGCTTAGTCGGCAAAAAAATTGCTCAGACTGGGAATAAACCAGGTGTTACCAAAGGACAACAATGGTTGCGTTTTGGTACAGAATTGGAATTGCTGGATACACCAGGAATTCTCTGGCCTAAATTTGAAGATCCTGAGATTGGCAAAAAATTAGCTTTGACTGGCGCTATCAAAGATCAACTCATCCATTTAGATGATATTGCTCTGTTTGGGTTAGACTTTTTTGCTCGCTACTATGAAGGAAGAATTGCTCAGCGTTATTCACTTTCTGCGGTAGAAGAACAATGTCTAGCACCAGAACTATTGATGAAGATCACTGAAAAACGTGGCTACAAAGACAATTATGATCGCGGTAGTGAATTAGTCGTTTTTGATATTCGACAAGGGAAGCTGGGAAGGTACACATTAGATCGTTACGAGGAGTTAGGTGAAAAAGATGAAAGAGCCGATTAAAAC